>CALVJV010000015.1 GCA_944332395.1 uncultured Clostridia bacterium
GCACTTAACATAAATTAAAGTGCTTTTTTTGATAGAATCAAAAAATATGTTATAATTATAAAGGAGAAAGAAAATGAATAATAAAAACTATATTATACGAAAAACAGAGACTAAAGATGCTGAACAATTTGTTAAATTACGTAATTTAGTTTGGCGAAGTGCTTATGCACATATTTTTCCAGAGGAAGTTTTTATTCAAATGGAAAGTGAAGAAAAAATAGCAAGGTTTAAGGCTGGTTTTGCCGAACATCAGCTTGCCCCTGATAGAATTACTTATGTGGCAGAACTTAATGGTAAATTAATAGGATTTTTTGTAGGCGTTTTTCTAAGCGATTATGGATATTTTAAAGAAAAAAAATATGCAGACTTACAAGCAATTTATATTCACCCAGATTATCAGCATATTGGACTTGGTAGGGAATTTTTTAATATTTTTGTCAATGAACTAAGGGAAAGGAATATTAAAAATTTTGTGATTGGGGTGCTTAAAGATAATAAACAAGCTCGTAATGCTTATGAAAAATGGGGCGGAAAATTAAAGGAATACTCTCGACCATTTGTTAAATTAGGGAAAGAATATACCGAAGTGTTTTATACATATGATGTTTCTAAAATAAAAGAAAAGATCTTATAAGAAGAGAAAAATAAAAATCAAAGGAACAAGCAAAGGATTAAGAACTACTGAAAAAGCCATTACTCAACTATATCTTTGCAAAGCCCTCGGTAATAAAAAAAGACCGTGATGGTCTAGATTGGTGGACGATCAGGGATTCGAACCCTGGACATTTCGATTAAGAGTCGAACGCTCTACCAACTGAGCTAATCGTCCAAAAATTTATAATAAGTGTATTATAACATAATCGCTCTTTTTTGCAAGTAAATTTGACAAATTATTTTATTTTACTATAATTGTAGGTGTTTGAGGAGATTGTTATGAATACAGTTGTGGTTACTGGATCAGCTAGAGGTATAGGGAAGGCTATTGCTTTGCGTTTTGCAAAAGCGGGATATAATGTTGTTATTAATAGTAGAACGACTGAAGACCTTGGAAAAGAAACGGCACAAATGTGTCAAGATTTAGGCGTAAGAGCTATTTATGTTAAAGCGGATTTGGCAACCGAAGAAGGTGCCAAACTATTATGTGATACTGCTTACAATACATTTGGTAAAATTGATTGTTTGGTGAATAATGCTGGTGTTGCACTTAGCAAACTATTAATTGATTGTTCTAAAAGTGATTTTGATAATGTGTTGATAAATAATTTGGCATGTCCTATTTTTACCTCAAAACAATTTTTAAAACACATGACGGCAGATGGCGGTTGTATAATAAATATTTCTTCCATGCTTGCAAAATCGAATGCGAGTATGGAAGCACTATATGCAGCAAGCAAGGCTGGTGTTATTGGTTTAACTCAAGCTTTGGCCTGTGAATATGGACCAAGTGGTGTGAGAGTTAATTGTATTGCTCCAGGATTTATTGAAACCGATATGACTAGTTGTTTTTCAAACAAGGATAAGTTAAATTTTGCTAACGATACACCGCTTGGAAGACTTGGTCAAGTTGATGATATTGCTGGTGTTGCTCTTTTTTTAGCATCTAATGATGCGGCTTTTGTCAATGGAGCTACTTTGTTTGTTGACGGAGGCGTTACTTTATAAGTTTGTAACATATCAATAAATGATTTCATATTCTACCATTAAAAGGTGGTAGTTTGATTTGAATGAATATGTTATTAATTTAAAAAATATTGCATTAAATGCCTTGCAAATAAAGGCAAATTTGAATAGTGGTAGGTTGTGTGCTGTTGTCAAAGCAAATGCTTATGGGCTTGGCGCTGTTAGAGTTGCGCATACACTGAAATCGATAGTTGACTATTTTGCAGTCGCTAGGCCAGATGAACTTTTTGAACTGCGTAAGAATGGAATTAAAAATTCGGTTTTGGTGCTGGGGCATTTATTTGAAGATGAAATGAAGCAAGTTGTTTCACAACGTGGAGAAATTCAGGTTAATTCAATTGAAATGTTGAGACAAATTTCTAAAATCGCTACTGAAGTTAGGCAAATTGCCTTTGTCCATCTTGCCTTTGATACCGGAATGCATAGATTTGGGTTTAGTATTGAACAAGCTGAAGAGATTGCAAACGAAGTTCTTAAATTAAAAAATGTTTGTGTAAAGGGTGTTTTTTCTCATTTAGCAAATGCTTCAAACAAAGAGTTTAGTAATGTTCAACTCAAAAGATTATTATCTTTAAGACCATTTTTTAGTGGGGCAATTTTTCATATTGCAAATTCCATTGCCTGCAAATATGATGATTTTAAACTGGATATGGTTAGAGTGGGACTAGATTTGTTTTTAGGAAAGCATCCGGCTATTGCTCTAAAAGGGAGAGTTGTTAATGTATGTTTGCAAACCAAAGGTGAAAGTTGTGGATATGGGTTTGAATACATAGCAAAAGAAACACAAAAGTTGGCGACTATTTCGATGGGTTATGCTGATGGAATACCACGCAAAGCTGCTCAAAATGCAAAAATATTGATTGCTGGGGAAATGTTTGAAATTGTCTCTGTTTGTATGGATTGTTCTATTGTGGCCGTGCCAGTTAATTTTAATGTAAACATTGGTGATCAAGTAATTGTTTTTGGAAAAGCTGGTAAAAACTATATTAACATTGTTGATTTTGCAAATAATTGTGATACAATTAGCTATGAAATACTATTAGGTGTTTCAAATAGAGTAAAGCGTAGGTATTTGTTTAGATAATGCAAATTATTACTGGAAAATTTAGGGGAAGAAGACTGGTCGCTCCCAAGGGAGAACAAACACGTCCCACTCTTGCGAGAGTGAAAGAATCTTTGTTTTGTTTGATTTCAGATAAAGTAGCTGGATCAAAAGTTTTGGATTTATTTGCCGGCAGTGGTGCTTTTGCCGCTGAGTGCTTTAGTAGAGATGCAGCTGAAATTACTTTGGTTGAACCAAATAATCTGGCAATAGACGCCATTACTAAAAATTTAAGAGGTATGCAATATACATTATTAAAGCTAGGTTACGATCATGCTTTGCATAGATTAAAAAATTTAAATAAAAAATTTGATATTATATTTTTGGATCCACCATATGATAGCGATTTTGATATCATTTCGCTAAGGTTAATTGCTAAATTTGCGTTGCTTGAAGAAGGTGGAATTGTTATTCTTGAAACTAGAGCCCAAAACCGCTTGCAAAATTTGCCCAAAAGTTATATAATACAAAAAGAGCGCCAGTATGGAATCTCTAGAATTTTTATTTTGGAGCTAAAAAATGAGTGATATCATCGGTATTATAGATGAATTGCAGGAAGAATTTTCTAAAGGGAAAAATGTTTTTTGGAGTAAAAAATCTTTGGTCAATCTTGATAGATGTGGAGATTTGATTATTGAGTTAAAGCGAAATTTGCCGACATCTATCCAGGAGGCTTCTTATATTATTTCGCAAAAAGAAAAAATTTTAGAACGCGCAAAATTAACCGCCGAAGAAACTATAAAAGAAGCTGAAAAACGTGTCGAGACCCTCATTAATGAATCTTCGCTTGTTCTAAAAGCAGAAGAAGAAGCTCATAGAATAGAAAGAGAAACACAAGACAAGTGCGAGACGATGTTTAACAATACTAAAAACAACATTGATAAGTTATTAAAAGGTTTAGAAGATTACTTTGTTGATAATTTACATGTTGTAAAAAGCAACAGGGAAGAATTGGCTAGTCGTACTTTAAAGAAAAAAAATAATTTATAACAAAAATTTAATTAGTATTAATGATACTATAAATGTTACTAATGTTTGTAGTATCTTTATTTTTATAAACTTTTTACTTGAAATGTTTGCCTGAGATAAAAATGAGATTGATTGTAAAATAATTGATAATCCAGAAAAGGAAACTAATGTGCTTGTTGCAATTATTGCATTGTTTGAATTTGCCTTTGAAAGTTCAAAGCAGCCTCTGGTCATTTCAATTATACCACTTGTTATACCCAAAGCAATTTCTTTGTTGAAAGCATAATTCAATACAACTTGCAAAGGATAAAATAGCTTTAATTCAAAAATTATGTCTATGATTAAAAAGAAAAATGAGACAAAACCACCAACCAACAATATTGATTGGCATGAGTCCATCATGTTTTTTGATAATATTTTATCATAATCGTTTGAGATGTTTTTATATTGGATTTGATTTGTTGTAATATAACTTTTTTTCTTTAATTTATTATAAAAGAATTTTGTTTGATTATATATTATAGCAAAAATAATTGTTGAGATTATATGGGCGGCAAATATTGTTATTCCAATTGATTTAGAGCCAAACATTCCTACACCTACTGAACCAATAACAAAGAGAGGCCCAGATGTTGAACACAATGGTAAAATATTTTCTGCTTCTTTTTCGGTTATTTGTCCATCTTTTTTTAAGTCGGATAAAATTTTTGTACCAACTGGGTATCCGCATAGTAAACTCATTATAAATAGATAAGCACCAATCCCAGACATTCTGAATATAATATAACAAAATTTGTCCAATTTTAGGGATAATTTGTTTACTATTCCTAGATCTGTTAAAGTTTTAGTTAAAAACATAAATGGGAATAGAGCAGGAAGAACTGTAACACAAAACAAATTAAGACCTTTTAAAAAGGAGGGCATGAATTTTTCTGGGTATATTATCAATATGACCATAAAAAATAATATTATTAGTGATGTTATTATAGAGAGTAAGTTTTTTTTAAAAAAGGTGCCTTTCATTAGTCGACTTTTTCTTTGAAATATGCTAGAATTTCTCATGGTAAATAATATGAATAAAAACAATAAAAATAGACCAAAAATTGCTTTAGCTTTAGGATCTGGAGGTGCAAGAGGTTTGGCGCACCTTGGAGTTTTGCGTGCATTTGAAGAGGAAAAAATTAAAATTGATATTATCACCGGAACAAGTATAGGCGCAATTATTGGAAGTATGTATACTGCTGGAATATCTATTGATTCTATGGAGAAATTTGCCAATTCGTTAAAAAAAACCAGGCTTTTTGATTATAGTTTGCCAATTAAAGGAGGCTTTGTTAGGGGAAGTCGAATTTATAAACTATTACAGAATTTTTTTATTAGACAAAATGCAGCATTAGTATTTGAGAAGACGAAAATACCTTTTGGATGCGTTGCTATTGACTTAATTGAAGGAAAGCCTGTTTATTTAAAAAAAGGAAGGTTGTTGCCTTCTGTTAGAGCAAGTTATTCTATTTGTGGTGTATTTAGACCGGTGAAAAAGGGAGAGATGTTATTAGTTGATGGTGGCCCATTGTGTAGAGTGCCTGTTCATTTAGCTAGGGAAATGGGAGCAGATATTGTGATTGGGGTTGACTGTGCCGGACCGACTGTGCCTATTAAACCAGATAATGTAAATAAATGGACTAAAAATATTACTCGAATTTTTTTGATGTTGGAATATTCAGCAAGCAAACAAGAAATAAATGAATCTGATTTTTTAATTAGTTTAGAGCAATCAGATATTGATCCATTGAATTTAAAACAAGGGTTTTTAGCTATTGAAAGAGGATATAAAGCTGGGAAAAATTTGATAAGAGAAATAAGAAAAAAATATAATATTTAATTTATCTTTGGTATAGAATATCAGCTATATTATCTATTTTTAGGATTGAATTATTTGAGTGTTTTATATAATCGCTCTTTTTTAAAATTAGAGTTATTTCTTTTTCAAAAAAACCATCAAAATGTAAATCGGGTTTTCGAGCAAGTAGTTGAGTAATTGGTATATTATTTAAAAAATCTGTTTGGTCGCTTTTATTAATTTTAAAAAAATTTTCTAACAAAATTCGTTTAATGCGTGTTCTTGTGTATCTTTTTGTTTTGGTTTGTTCAATTAGTTCGTCGTAACTATTTGATTTTTGAATTGCGTTAAATATTCTATTTTCTAATCCTTCTGAAACCGATGGGCAGTTTTTTAATTGTTCCTTGGTTGTTAATTTTGCAGAAAAAAACAAGTGTTCCTTAATATTGTTTGTATTTTTTGCTTGTTTTAAATCTTCCAAAACGTTACTCGGAATATGTTGTAACATTGAGTTTAATTCGTTGTTTTTTATACTTTCTCTTATTGCTGTCGAACTTGCATAGTTTTTCGTTGCGATTGCTAATAGATGATTATCTTCCCGCTTAATTGTTAATGGAATAATTTTTGTTTGTTCTAATGCTTTTAAATATTCAACAGCTAAAACATTGTTTGGTTTTTTTAATAAATTTGATAGACTCTTATTTCTTTTCTCCAAGCAAGATATAATTATTGATTTATAATTTTCTCCATTTTTTATATTTTGACTAATTATATTAGTTTTTTCTAGTTCAATTAATGAATTTTTTAATTGATTGAGCAGGTTTATGTCTCCACATTCAGATCCAAAAATTATATGAGATACTGGAAGTTTTGAAAGTATATGTATTGCACCTTTTGCAAAGGTTTCTGCAGATCCGATTGAAAAGACTGTAGGAAGTTGAAACACAACATCTGCACCGGCGTCTATTGCATGTTGGGCCCTTGTCTTTTTTTCTAATATTGTTGGAGTTGCTCTTTGACAAAAATTTCCAGACATAAGGCATAACACTGGAAGGCCGGTCATCTTTTTTGCTGTATTAATTAAGTGTTTATGGCCATTATGAAATGGATTAAATTCGCATATTATCGCACAAAAATTTATTTTTTCTTGCATTTTGCTCGCCTTTTTCATATGAATGTATTATTATATATTAATATAATATAGTCGTGAGGATTTAGCAAACAATGTTTGAGAAAAAAAATCAGAATAATATATTAATTGATTTGATAAAAAAAGCAAAGTCGTCTAATATGAGAATATTGTTACCAGAATCTAATGAATCTAGAATTTTGGAGGCTGCTATTTATGCTATTGACTATAACGTGTGTAGGATTGTACTTTTAGGCGAGCCAGAAAATTATCATGGTGTGATGCCTAAAAAGTATATAAAGCAAATGGAATTTTTAGATCCAAATTCATCAATATTAAAAGAGAAATATTCAAAAAAATTGTTTGAACTAAGAGAAAAAAAAGGAATGACATTGGATAAAGCAATAAATCTGATTTGCAATTCTATTTATTTTTCTATGATGGCTTTGAAATGTGGTGATGTGGATGGAGTTGTGGCTGGGGCAATAACTGAAACCGCCGATGTTTTAAGACCAGCATTTCAAATTATAAAAACCTCAAAAGACAACGATTTGGCTTCAAGCATAATGATTATGCAAACAAACAAGACGGAATTTGGTGAAAATGGAGTTATTGTATTTGGGGATTGTGCCGTTAATCTTAATCCAAATTCTCAACAATTATCAAGTATTGCTATCCAAAGTGCAAAAACAGCAAAACAACTTTTGGATTTTACCCAACCAAGAGTTGCATTATTGTCTTATTCGACAAAATCAAAAGAAGAAAATGTAGATGATGGTGTTAGAAAAGTTAAGGACGCCTTTTTGATGATAAGGCGAAAACATTCTTCGCTTGTTGTTGATGGCGAACTTCAAGTTGACAGTGCATTGGTGCCTAGTGTCGCACAATTAAAATGTCCTTATAGTCCAGTTGCTGGAAGAGCAAATGTTCTTATTGTTCCAAATTTGGATTGTGGGAATATAGCATACAAATTGTGCGCCAGATTAGCAGGCGCTTTTAGTGTTGGGCCTATAATACAAGGCTTAGATTTGCCCGTTAATGATGTATCTAGAGGGGCAAGTTCAAAAGAAATATTTGGGGTAATTGCAGTTACCGCAATTCAAGCAAAAAATAGAAAAGGAGAAGAAAAATGAAAATTTTAGTTGTAAATGCAGGGAGTTCAAGTATTAAATTTCAATTAATTGATACAAAATTTGACAAACTTATGGCAAAAGGAACTTTGTATAGAATTGGTGAAAAACTTGGCCCGGAAAATAATGTAACATTCAAGGCAAATGGAAAGATTTTTGAAGATCGAAAAGAAATTGTTGGTTTTAACGAAGGAGTCAAAATTATTATTGATTTACTAACAAATAAAAATATAGGCGTTTTAAAAAGAATTTCCGAAATTGAGGCTATTGGACATAGAATTGTTCAGGGGGCTGAAACATTCAAGAAATCAACTTTAATTACGCCAAAAGTAATACAGCAAATAGAAGACTTAACACCGCTAGCTCCATTGCATCAGCCGGGGCATATTGCCGGAATTAAAGGATTTCTTTCAAATTTGCCAAATGTTCCTATGGTTGCTGTTTTTGATACCGTTTTTCATACAACTATGCCAGCTTATGCTAGTAGATATGCTATTCCTGAAATTGCATATAAAAAGTGGAAAATTCGACGATATGGAGCACATGGCACAAGTCACAAATATATTTCAGAACAATTAGAAAAACTGGTTGGTTATAAAGGTAAATTTATCATCTGTCACATTGGGAATGGTGCATCAATTTCTGCCGTGAACAAGGGTAGATGTTTGGATACTTCTATGGGATTTACACCACTTGAGGGTTTGGTTATGGGAACACGTAGTGGTGATATTGAGCCAACTATTATAACTAGAGTTATGGAGATGACAAACAAGTCTGCACAAGAGGTGATTTCTTGGTTAAATAAAGAATGTGGATTGCTTGGCGTTTCGGGTGTTTCTAATGACATAAGAGATGTACAAAAAGCTGCACAAGATGGAAATAAAAATGCAAAACTGGCAATTGATATGTTTAATTATAGAATAAAAAAATATATTGGGGCGTATGCTGCTGCGCTTGGTGGCGTTGATGCGATTGCTTTTACTGCCGGAACGGGAGAAAATAGACCTGAAGTTAGAGAGCAAGCTTTAAGAGGTTTAGAGTTTATGGGTATTTCAATTGACAATGCGAAGAATGAAAATTTTGAAAGAGGTGTTGTTCAAGATATTACTGGGAAAAACTCAAAAGCAAAAATATTTATTATACCAACTGATGAAGAAGGTATGATTGCAAAAGAAACAGCTGAAATTGTGTCTAAAATACAAAAATAATCATTGACAAAGTATAAAAAATTTTTTATAATTAGGAGCAACATTTGAGCAAGCGTACATTTTATCAATCTATTTTGGAAGCAAAAACTAATTCGACGCATCAGCAATCAATAAATTTGTTTGTCGAACCTGATAATGAGTGGATACAAAATTCGCCACACAAGTTTGATGGGAAGGCAGAGATTTTTGGAGTTTTAAAATACGAAGATAATCATATTATTGCTGATTTGTCTTTTAAAGTGCCAATGAACTTTTTGTGTGATAGATGTGCAACAAGTTTTAATTCCAACTTGATTTACAAAGAATCTTTTATTTATGAAGAATTGGTTGAGAATTTAGATTTGTCGGAAATAGAAATAGAGTATAAAATAATTTCTAACAGAATTGATTTGGTGCCAGCGTTGAGAGATTCGATCTTGGAAAATTTGCCAAGTCAGGTGTTGTGCAAGGATGATTGCAAGGGACTATGCCCAATTTGTGGAGAAAACTTAAATTTTTCCCAGTGTAGATGCAAAATGTAGTAGGAGGAAATAAAAATGGCAGTACCAAAAACCAAAATCTCTAAAGCAAAGGGTAGGAGTAGGATCGCTAATTGGAAAGTTAGTGCACCTGGAATTTCGGAATGTCCAAATTGTCATGAGATGAAATTAGAACATAGAGTATGTCCAAATTGTGGTTATTATAAAGGCGAGAAAAAAATAAAGGTAGCCGCAGATAAAGCTGAAAAAAAGAAGTAGTAGAGTGCGCTTTTTAGCCGTCTTTTAGGACGGCTTTTTATTTTTTATTTTGGCAATAATTTAAAAGAGTTTTTGTTTGTTATTTTTTTTGAATTGTGTTAAAATCAAAAAAGGAGATGTATTATGAAAATTATAGTTGATGCATTTGGTGGCGATTTTTCACCACAAGCGAATGTTGCTGGCAGTGTAACAGCAGTTAATCTTCTAGATGATGTTGAAATTGTCTTGGTGGGAGATGAAAATAAAATTAATTTTGAGTTAGAAAAAATAGGTTATTCTGGGAATAAAATATCAGTTATTAACGCGCCAGATTGTATAACAAATGATGATCTCCCAACAGTTGCAATTAGGCAGAAAAAAGAAAGTTCATTAGTTGTCGCTCTAGATGAACTAAAAAATAATGATGATGTGATTGGTCTTGTATGTTCTGGAAACACGGGTGCTTTATTGACTGGTGCAACTTTAAAGATTGGGCGCATAAAGGGTGTGCATCGTCCAGTTATGGCGGCATTATTGCCTACAAAAAACAATAAAGAGGTTTTGTTGTTAGATGCAGGCTCAAATGTTGATTGCAAACCAGAATATTTGCTTCAATTTGGGCATATGGGAAGTGTTTTTATGTCAGGTATGTTTGATATAAAAGATCCCAAAATTGCGCTTCTTTCAGTTGGTACAGAAGATAAAAAAGGAAGTGAATTTTCAAAGGAAGTATTTAATTTGCTAAAGCAAGAAAAATCATTAAATTTTCTGGGAAACATGGAGGCTAGAGATATTTTATCTGGACAATATGATGTTGTTGTGGCAGATGGATTTTCGGGGAATATTGCTTTGAAAGGAATTGAGGGCGGAATTAATTTTGCGCTTCATAATTTAAAATATGCGGTTGAGACTGGCTCTTTGTTCTCAAAAATTGGTTATTTGTTTTTGAGAAAATCAATTAATAAAGTAAAATCAAAGGTAGATTATCGAAATTTTGGAGGAGCTCCATTCCTTGGCATTAATAAAATAGTTGTCAAGTCGCATGGCTCTAGCACAGCAAAAACCATTTACGCATCAATTTTACAGGTTAAAAGAATGTACGAGTTTGACATGATTAGAAAACTCTCTGATATTTTTGGTGATTAAAATGAGTATGATTGATTCAAAAGAATTGATTTCTAATATTGAAAAAACACTTAATATTAGATTTAAAAATAAAAATATTTTGCTTACTGCGTTTACACATTCAAGTTTTGCCAATGAAAACAAAATAAGATCGAATGAACGATTAGAGTTTTTGGGAGATGCTGTTCTTGAGCTGATTATTTCGGAAAAGTTGTTTGCGGACGAACTCATGGAACAAGAAGGAAAACTATCGCAGATGAGGTCTATTATAGTTTCAACAGAGCCTTTGGCAAAGTTGTGTGAGAAATATGGTTTTTATAAATATTTGAGAGTCGGCTTGAGTGAACAAAAAACAAATCCAACTAAATCTATGATGGCGGATTTGGTTGAGTCAATTATTGGGGCTGTTTATTTAGATCATGGTTTCAAGTTTACTAAGAAATTTGTTCTTCGACTTTTTAATGAAAATATAATTAAAGCCGAAAATCAAAAAGTTATAATAGATAGTAAAACTTATCTTCAAGAGAATTATTACAAACTTGGAGTCAGATATAAAACTAATAATATTGGTAGCGAAAAGCAACCTAAATTTGAAGCAAGAGTATTTGTTGGTGGAGAAGTTTTAGGTTCAGGAATTGCTTCTTCAAAGAGACAAGCCGAAAAAACAGCAGCTGAAGTTGCTATAAAAAAGTTAAAATGTGTTCAAGCGAGGAAACAAAATTGAAATTTAAGAGAATTGAAATACAAGGATTTAAGTCTTTTGCAGATAAGATAGTTGTTAGTTTTGAATCTGGAGTAACCGGAATAGTTGGGCCCAATGGTTGTGGGAAAAGTAATGTTGCTGATGCTATTCGTTGGGTTATGGGAGAACAGAGTGCAAAAACCTTGCGTGGATCTAGCATGCAAGATGTAATTTTTAATGGAACAGAAAAAAGGCCTGCACAATCATTTTCTGAAGTTTCTTTAGTATTTGATAATACGGAAAAAATATTTCCTCTTGATTTTGATGAAGTTGTTATAACCAGAAAACTATATAGATCTGGAGAAAGTGAATATTTAATTAATAGAGAGCCATGTAGATTAAAAGATATATTAGAAATTTTTCGTGATTCGGGTGCCGGAAGAGATGGATATTCGGTAGTTGGACAGGGTAAGATAGATGAGTTATTAAGTGCAAAGCCTGAAGAAAGAAGAGGTGTTTTTGAAGAGGCTGCTGGTATTGCAAAGTTCAAAAACAGGAAAATGGAGGCAGAGAGAAAATTAGAACGAACTAGAGATAATTTGTCGCGAATAGGCGATATTTTGTTTGAGTTAGAAAAGCAATTAGGACCACTTAAAAATCAGGCGGAGATTGCAAAAAAATATCTTGAGTTAAAAGAACAATTAAAAAATCTTGAAATTAATATTTACTTATACCAATATGATAATGCAAATAGTCTCAAGGCGGAAATTGGTTCGCGTTTACAAGGAATAGAGGAAGACTTAAAGGATAAACAAATTATGTTTGATAAGGCGGTAAAGGAGTTTGATGACGCTTTATTAAATATGAAAAACATGGACGAAAGCATTGAGAAGTTAAGAGATGAACTTTTGCTGCTGACAGTTGGATTAGAAAAAAATGCAGGGGAAGTTAGAGTCCTTGAAGCTCGAAAGGAGTCAGTGTCTAATTCAATTTTGAAGGCAGAACAGAAACTGAAAGAATTAGATGAAGACTCTAATAATTATGATTCAAAAAGGGAGTCTTTGATTGATAAAAAGAATTTTAGAACAACAATTGTAGAAGAACTGAGAGAAAAGCTAGACAAGGTTCAAACTCAATATCTTGAAGTAGTTGAGAAGATAACAGAGAGTGAAGAAAGTGCGGAATCTTTAGGTAATGAGACAGTTTCTGCGTTAGGCGAACTTTCTTCGGTGCGTGAATCATTGTCGTCATTAAAAACCGAAAGTCAAACACTTGGCAACAGATTAGATGAAATTGCACAAAGAAAAAAGGAAATTGAGCAAAAATTAATTTTTAATAAAGCAGAATTACAGGAGACAAATGAACAATTATTAAAAATTAATAACACATTGGAAAGAAAAAAATTAGAAAGCGATAAATTGTCTTCATATAATAACGATTTAGTTTCTCAAATTGGAACATTGTCTAGGCAAATTGAATCTCAAAATGCAATATTCCATCAGCTTATTTCTAGGAACAAGCTGCTTAAGGAGATGCAAGAAAACAACGAAGGCTTTTCTGTCCCAGTCCAGCGTCTGCTGAACGATGCAAAAAGGGATTCAATTTTATCTTCGCATATTCGTGGTGTAATTGCTAATATGATTTCGGTGGATAAAAAATTTAGCGTAGCAATAGAAACTGCACTTGGTGCGTCAGTCAACAATATTGTTACTGGAAAAGCTAAAGACGCTGAGTTTTTAATTGAATATTTAAAACAAAATAGATATGGTCGTGCTACCTTTTTGCCGATTGAAACGGTTAGAGGTCGAACTGTTGGGCAGGATCAAATTATGGCTTCAAAACATCCCAAAAGTTTGGGTTTTGCGAATGAATTGGTTTCATATTCTCCAGAATTAAGCGAAATAATTAGTATGTTGCTTGCTGGTACTATTGTTACCAATACAATGCAAGACGCGTTGGAAATTTCTAGATATTCAAATTTTGCAACAAAAATTGTTACTTTAGATGGTGATATGGTTATGCCATCTGGGTCGATGACTGGAGGAAGTAGAAAAACTGAAGTTGGAAATTTGATATCAAGAGAAAGTGAAATAAATAACAACAATAAAGAAATAGAAGAAAAAGAAAAGTTGTTAAAGTCATTGACTGCTCAAAAAGAAAAAACATTGAATGAACAAACTGAAACTCTTGATAATCTTAGTTCTGTGTCTGCATTAATTCATACTCTTGAAGTTCAAAAAGTTCAACAAACCGATAGGGCGTCTAAAGTTTCAATGTTAGTTAATGAATATGTAAATGAGCTGACAAGTATTTCAGAAGAATCAGAAACTAAATTGTTTAGACAAAAGGAATTACAGATAAAAATTAGTAAACTTGAGAAGCAAAGTGAAGACATTGAAAATAAAAAAGAATCGGTGACTAAGGCGAAAAAAGATGTTTCTGGAGAGTTTGAAAAACTTAAAGCGCAAAGAGAAAGCTTATTAGAAGAAATAGGCGATATGAAAGTTAAAATTGCTGAATATGAAACCGAAATAAGTGCGCTCTCGAATGAGCTTGAAAATCTTGAAAGCGCAGCAAAAAATAGTGTTTATCAAATTAGAGAAACGAGCGTTGAAAAACAACAACTTTTGACCGAGTTGGCCGAGATTGAAAAGCAAATCAGCAAAGCATTGCAGGAGTCAGCGCAAAGTGCAAACCAAAAGAAATTGCAGGAGGTGCGTGATAAACTATCAAAATTAGATGATTATAAATCAGATTTGCAATCAAAACTGCAACAAGCAGATGTTAAGAAAATGCAATTGTCTGCAGAAATTCAAAGGATTTCTGAAAAGAAAACAAAAGAAGAGATGAATTTGCAAAAAATTGACATGGATACGGAAAGTATGCAAGAGAAAATTTGGGAAGAATATGAGTTGACATATTCTGGTTGTGAACCATATAGACTAGAATCGTTTGATGTAAAAGATGGCTTGACAGAAAGCGCAAAATTAAAAAAACAAATTAACGCACTTGGACCGGTAAATGTTAATGCAATTGAAGATGTTAAAGCTGTAGCAGAAAGATATGACGATCTATCTAGTCAAAACGAGGATCTGCAAAAAGCCGAAAATGATTTGGTAAAAATTATTTCTGAGTTAGTGTCTCAAATGGAGGATAAGTTTAAAGAGCAGTTTGAAAAAATAAATAACAATTTTAAGCAAGTATTTAAAGAGTTGTTTGGTGGCGGAAGAGCGGAGTTGATTCTTCAAGACCAAAATAATGTTTTGGAGACAGGAATTGATATTAAAGCCGAACCCCCTGGCAAAAAGCTTCAAAGTATTTCGTTGCTTTCTGGTGGGGAGCGCGCGATGACTGCTATTGCCATTTTGTTTGCAATTTTAAAATTAAGACCAATGCCATTTTGTGTATTAGATGAAATAGAGGCCGCTCTCGACGATGCTAATGCAGAAAGATTTGCAAGGTATTTACAAAGATTCGCAAAAAGCACACAATTTATAGTTATTACACACAGAAAACCGACGATGGAACTCGCGGATTGTTTATATGGAGTCACCATGGAGGAAAAAGGTGTGTCAAAGATGGTTTCTGTAAAATTGCAAGAAGCAGTAAAGCATGTCCAAACAGCATAGTGAATAGGAGAGTTTTATGGGAGTGTTTTCAAGAATATTTAATGGTTTACATAAGACGAAAAAATCATTAGAACAAAAGTTTGATGGAGTTTTTGAAAATGTTAAAATTACCGATGATTTTTATGAAGAGATAGAGTGTATACTTTTGTCTAGTGATTTAGGTTCAAAAACAACAGAGAAAATAATTCAGGAATTAAAAGATAAGGTAAGGAAAGAAAAGCTAAAATACACAATTGATTGCAAGAAAGCCTTGAAAGAAATTATGATAAACATTTTGGAAAATAATTTAGAAAAAAATTCATTTCCAGTTGTTTTTTTGGTAGTTGGAGTCAATGGTGTTGGAAAAACAACCACAATAGGAAAGCTAGCAAAACAATATACAAACTTAAACAAAAAAGTAATAATCGCAGCAGCTGATACATTTAGAGCTGCGGCAAGTGAGCAACTTAATGTTTGGGCTGAACGTGCAAAGGTTCAAATAGTAAAATCGTCAACTGGGGCCGACCCAGCATCGGTTGTGTTTGATGCGATTAATTCATTTAAAGCAAAGAAGGCTGATGTGCTTATAATTGATACGGCTGGCAGATTACACAATAAAAAAGGTTTGATGTTGGAATTGGAAAAAATATCAAAAATTGTAAAGCGAGAAATTCCGGAAGCTGATTATAAGAAAATAATAGTATTAGATGCGACTACTGGCCAAAATGCATTGGAACAGGTAAAATCATTTGACGAGGCTGTTGGGTTGTCTGGAATAATAATTACGAAATTAGATGGGACTGCAAAGGGAGGAGTTGTGTTTGCAATTGCTAATGAATATAATTTACCAATAATGAAAATTGGAGTTGGTGAATCTGTTGATGATTTATTAGATTTCAATGCAAAAGAATTTGTTGATTCTATTTTATAATACATTATATTGTATAATGTTTATCATAACACCTCAATATGTTGAGTTTTTGCGTTTTTGTGTATTTTTAGAAAAAACGCTTGACAAAAGTTGGAGTATGTGTATAATGTAAAGTGTTTTAACTTTACAGGTGTGTTATGAAAAACAAAAAAATTGACTTGGTTTTGTTGATGGATTTTTATAGTAATCTGTTGAGCGAGAGAAGAAAAATTATGATGTCGGATTTTTCTGAAAAAGATTTATCTATTAGTGAAATAGCTCAAAAGTATAACGTTTCACGTCAGGCAGTTTTGGATACACTTAAGAATGCAGAAAAGCAGTTGGTTGACTTAGAAGAGAAATTAGGTTTGGTAAAGAAATTTATTTCTATTAAGAATTCGTTAGAAAATGTTTGTAGTCAATTAACCGGTAAGGAAAAATCGAAGATTAAAGACATTATCAATATGCTTTAAAATAAATATTATATGGGAGAATTGGGTTGGCTTTTTTTTCTGCTTTAGGCGAAAAACTAAATCATATATTTTCAAAACTAGTTAATAGAGGCAAGTTGACGGAATTGGAAATTAAATCTGCTATGAGGGAGATTAGGGTTGCGTTGCTTGAAGCCGATGTTAATTTTTTGGTGGCAAAAGATTTTATTTCTAGAGTTTCTGAAAAGGCTGTTGGAGAGACGATTATTGAAAGTTTAACTCCTGGTCAGCAAGTAATTAAATTAGTTAATGATGAATTGATAAACTTAATGGGTGGTCAGAATGAAAAGTTGGTCGTTGCGCCAAATCCTCCAACAATAATTTTAATGTGTGGACTTCAGGGAGCTGGTAAAACAACTTTTTGTGGAAAACTTGCTTTTATGTTAAAAAAACAAGGGAAAAAGCCATTGTTGGTTGGGTGTGATATTTATAGGCCAGCAGCGATTGAACAACTAAAGCTTGTTGCAAAAAAGGCTGATGTTCCTTGTTTTGAAAAAGGAAATCAGAAGCCAGTGCTAACAGTTAAACAAGCTGTTGAATATGCGAAAAAATTTGCGTTTGATACTATTATAGTCGATACAGCTGGTAGACTTCACATTAATGAGCAGTTGATGCAAGAGTTACAAGAGATAAAAAGTGCGGTAAGCCCACATGAAATTTTATTGACTGTAGACTCTATGACTGGTCAGGATGCCGTTGAAGTTGCAAAATCGTTTGATGACAACTTGGGAATTACTGGTGTTTTACTAACAAAGTTAGATGGTGATACGCGAGGTGGTGCTGCTTTGTCAATTAAAGCAGTTACGGGAAAACCTATTAAATTTTGTGGTGTAGGCGAGAAAATTGGAGACATTGAGCCTTTCTATCCCGATCGTATGGCTAGTAGAATTTTGGGAATGGGTGATGTCTTGACTTTAATCGAAAAAGCGCAAAGTGCAGTTGACGAAAAGCAGTTAAAGGCAATGGAAGAGAGAATTCGAAAAAATACTTTTACCTTAGAGGATTTTTTGGTGCAATTTGAACAGCTTGGCAAAATGGGAAATTTGGCGGACTTAATTGCTATGATTCCTGGTGTTGGGGCTAAAATAAAGGCTTCGGATATTGATGAAAAACAAATTTCAAAATTTAAAGCGATTATCCAATCTATGACAACGAAAGAACGACAAAATCCTGATTTAATTAAAGCTAGTCAGAGAAAAAGAATTGCCTCTGGTAGTGGAACTACAATTCAAGATGTGAATGTTTTATTAAAACAATACAACATGTCAAAAGATATGATGAAAAACATGAATAATCCAAAATTGGCTAGAATGTTAGGTGGACGCAAATTTTAGGAATTACGAGTATTTACTCGTTACCAAATATACAAAAAAAGGAGAAAAATATGGCTACAAAAATTAGAATGACAAGAATGGGGAGTAAAAAATCACCAAGTTATAGATTGGTAGTTTCTGATTCTAGAAACTCTAGAGATGGTGAATATATCGAACAAATTGGATTTTTTAATCCTTTGACGAATCCAGTCGATCTCAGAATTGATAAGGAAAAAGCCCAAAAATGGTTAAATTCTGGAGCTCAACCAACAGAGACTGTTAAAGCCCTTTTCGTTAAAGCTGGTGTTGAATTTCCAACAAAGAAAAATAGTGCTGTCAAGTTAGAAAAAAAGCAACCAGAAAAAAAGGCTACTAGAAAAACAACAACAAAAAAAACTGAAACAAAATAGGAGTTTGTATTATGAAGGAAACAGTATTGTTTTTGGTTTCAAATTTAGTTGAAAATAAAGATAGAATCAAAATTGAGGAACAAAAAGACAATGACAGTCTTTTTATTCATGTTTTTGTTGACAAGAATGATTTGGGCAGGGTTGTTGGAAAAGGTGGCAAAGTTGCAAACTCAATAAGAACTATAATCAGAGCTCTTGGTAACCACAATCATATTAGGGCATCAGTTAAATTTGATGCAATTGAGGAATAAATGCTTACTATTGGCAAAATAGTTAAACCACAAGGCCTAAATGGTAAATTAAAAGTTTTACCATACGGCGAGCTTGATTTTTTTGGAGTAGATGAAGTTTTTATCAATGGCAAACCAATTAAAATAAAAGAAACTAGCTTTCTTCCAAATGGAATATTTATTGTTTTGGATCAAGTTGACTCAATTGAAAAAGCTAACGCCCTAAGAAATAAAGAAATACAAATTCCCATTGAAATAGCCAGACAAATATTGGGAGAAGATAGATTTTTATGGCAAGACGCAATCAATTGTAATATCATAGTGGGCAACCAAAACATTGGAGTTGTAAAAGATATAGATAATTTTGGAAGTTGTGACATTGTGTTTGCGGTCAGCCATTCTGGACAAAATTTTTCGTTTCCTATTGTTGATGGGTTGTTGATATCTTTGACGAAGAATGATATCATTTTAAATAAATCAAAATTTGATGAAGTGGTTTGTTTTGATTAAATAGGAGTGTTTATGAAAATTGATATATGCACTTTGTTCCCCAAAATGTTTGATGCGCTATCTGAAAGTTTAGTTGGTAAAGCTCAAAAAAATGGGAAGATTAATATAAATATTCATAATATCAGAGATTTTTCTATAGATAAGCATAAAAAATGTGATGATTATCCGTTTGGTGGTGGGGCTGGAATGCTTATGCAGGTTCAACCGATTTATGATTGTGTTACTAGCATTGAGAATTGGGCATCTGCTACTAGAATTTATTTGTCACCACGTGGTTCTGTTTTAAGTCAAAAATTAGCTACAAATTTATCGAAGGTTGAACATTTGATTTTAGTTTGTGGTCATTATGAAGGCATCGATCAAAGGGCTATTGAACTTTTAGGTCTTATTGAAGTGTCTATTGGCGATTATGTTTTATCTGGCGGAGAAATAGCGGCTATGGTTGTTGTAGATTGCATCTCTAGGTTAATTCCTGGTGTTTTGGGAAATGAAAATAGTGCAATAGATGAATCTTTTTCAAATGGTTTGCTCGAATATCCACAGTACACCAGACCGGCTGAATTTGAAGGAATTAAGGTTCCAGAGGTTTTGCTTTCTGGAAATCACAAAGAAATAGAACTTTGGCGCAAGAAACAATCAGTTGATATTACAAAAAAAAATAGACCCGATTTATTGTAGGAGGAGTTGTTTTGAACATTCAATGGTTTCCTGGGCATATGAATAAAACATTAGTTGAAATTGAAAGTTTGCAAAAAAAGGCAGACTTTGTTTTGTATGTTCTGGATAGTAGAGCTCCCTTTTCATGTTTAAATCCTAAACTATTTGAAGTCGTGGGAGATAAACCTATTATTTTTGTTTTAACTAAAAAAGATTTGGCAGATGCTTTGGAAACAAGATTATGGATTGAATATTTATCCAAGAAAAATAATATTGCTGTTGCAGTTAATGCTAACAACAAAAATTGTATAAGCATTATTATTTCTGCTATTGAGAAAGTATTAAATAAAAAGATTGAAAAGGATAAAAACAAGGGAATTAAAAAAATATATAGGGGAATGGTTGTTGGAATTCCTAATTCAGGAAAATCAACTTTAATAAATTTACTTTGTGGACAGGTTAGAGCAAAAACTGGCAACAAAGCAGGTGTCACAAAAAATATACAATGGGTAAAACTTGGTAATGGTTATGAACTACTTGATACGCCTGGCACTTTGTGGCCTAAAATTGACGACAAAAAAATTGGTTTGAATTTGGCATTTATTGGTTCAGTTAAAGATGAGATAATAGATAAAAATGATTTGGCATTAGAACTGATTGAAACATTAAAGAATATTGCTCCAGACAAACTAATGCAAAGATATAATTTAAAGACTATTGATGATTCGGCAAATGTTTTATTGGAAGAGATATGTAAAAATAGAGGTTTTTTGCAAAAAGGTGGAAATGTTGATTTAGAAAGGGGAGCTCAAGCTGTTATAGATGATTTTAGAAAAGCTAGAATCGGGTTAATAACATTGGATAAATTAAAAAGCGGGCGACAATAATGGAAAATGATTTATTTGAATTTGAAAAAAAATATTTAGCAAGTGGAAAAAAATTAATATCAGGAACTGATGAGGTTGGAAGAGGACCATTGGCTGGACCTGTGGTGGTAGCAACTGTAATTATGCCGTTAGATAAATTAATTCCAGGAATTAATGATAGTAAAAAACTTACTGCAAAAAAAAGAGAAGAGTTGTATCGTCAAATATTAGATGTTGCAGAATATGTACGCGTTGAAATGGTTGATGAAAAAAGAATTGACCAGATTAATATTTTACAAGCGACTAAAGAAGCTATGGTAAATTCTATAAAAAATCTTGGTGTTATGCCAGACATAGCACTTGTAGATGCTATAAAAAGCCTACCAGTTGGATGTGAAGTAGTGGGAATTGTTCATGGAGATGCGTTGTCTTATTCTATAGCTGCGGCCAGTATTGTCGCCAAAGTTACAAGAGACAAGTATATGGCTGAAATGGCAAAAAAATATCCCAATTACGGATTTGAAAAAAATAAAGGATATGGTTCAAAATTTCATATGGATGCATTAAAACTTTTTGGTCCTTGCGAAATACATAGGAAAACATTTTTGAAATTTTTGGATAAATAAAGTAGGAGTTATGTTTAATAACAGTTCTATAGGAATTTTAGGTGAAAAGATTGCCAATGAATATTTATCAAAGAATAAGTATTTAAAGTTATTGCTCAAAAATTTTGAAACTGATTTTGGTGAGATTGATTTAATATATTTGCAAAACAAGAAATCTTGTAAAAAGCAAATAAAAAAATTAAAAGATAAATTGGTTTGTGTTGACGAATTTGAAAAATGTGAATTGATTAAGCAGATAAATCAAAAACAATTTGAATGTTTGCAAACCCAGTTGGTTTTTGTAGAAGTTAAATTGCGTTCTTATAAAAGTTCTTGTATTGCTTCACCGAACGAAGCTGTTGATTTGTTGAAGCAAACTAAATATAAAAAGTTAGCTGAAGTTTTTTGTAAAATTAATAAGTTTGATTTCCCTAGACGTTTTGATATTGTTGAAATTATATGTAAAAATGGTAAATATTTTTGTAGGCATATAGAAAACGCTTTTTAAAATTAATTTTTATTTTTATTTATAAAATACTTGATTTTATTTTATTTTTATGGTAAATTGCTTTAGATGTTTGTAGTCCGCTATGAGAAATAGGTTTTTGTCAATGTTTTTTGACTCTCATATGAACGCATAATTTCATACTTGAAAGGAGGATAGCCAAGTGAATATCGTTGACCAAATAGAAAAAGAAAGTATGCGCACTGATATTCCTGACTTTAAAATCGGCGACACTGTTAAAGTGTTTGTCAAGGTTGTGGAAGGAACTCGTGAAAGACTTCAGGGTTTTGAAGGTGTGGTTATTGCACGCAAAAATGGTGGTATTAGAGAAACTTTTACTGTTCGTAGAATTTCTTTTGGTGTAGGTGTTGAAAGGACTTTTCCTTTGCATTCACCCAAAATTGACCATATTGATATTGTTCGACATGGTGAGGTTAGGCGTGCAAAATTGTATTATCTGCGCGATCGCGTTGGTAAAGCTGCTAAGGTAAAAGAAAAAATAAATTCGAAATAAGGTGCTTTTAGCATCTTTTTTTTTGATTTTTATTTTTTTTTAGTTTATAATTTATTCTATGATAGCAAAAGTTAAGAGTTTAGGTTTGGTGGGCCTTTCTGGTTTTGATGTTACTGTTGAGGTTGACATTTCAATTGGTAAAAACTCGTTTGATATTGTAGGCTTGCCCGATAATGCAGTTAAAGAGGCTAAGGATCGAGTTGTTTCAGCCATTAAGAATAGTGGATTTGCTTTTCCTAATAGAAAAATTGTTGTCAATCTTGCTCCAGCGAATATTCCTAAAGTAGGTTCCTATTTTGACACGGCCATAGCGATTGGTGTTTTAATAGCAAGTGGGCAGATTTCTAATAGCCATAGTGATAAAGTGTTTTTGGGTGAACTTTCTTTAGATGGATTAATAAATCCGATAAAGGGCTTGCTTCCATTGTTGATTTCTGGCAAGGAATCTGGTTATAATAAATTTGTTATTCCTAGTAAGAACACAAAAGAGGCTTCTTTTGTTGAAAACATTACTTGTTTCGCATTTGATAATTTGGCACAATTATGTTTAGCACTTAAAGGAGATTTTACTCCAAGCCCAGTTTTAAAGCTAAAATGGAAGGCTGATTCTTCAAATTTAATGGGAGAAGATTTCTGTCGGGTGAAAGGCCAAAAAATCGCGAAAAGAGCAATAGAAATTGCCGTTGCTGGTGGGCATAACTTACTTATGATTGGGCCACCGGGTAGTGGAAAAACTTTACTAGCAAAATGTATTCCTTCTATTTTGCCGGATTTAACATTTAACGAAGCTTTAGAAATTACCAAAATTCATTCAGTGGCTGGAATTCTTGATGAGACGAAAGGAATTGTTATATCACGTCCATTTAGGTCTCCGCATCATTCGGCCTCTATGGTTGCATTGACCGGAGGTGGGAAAAATGCAAAACCTGGGGAAATTAGTTTGGCACATAATGGGGTATTGTTTTTAGATGAAATGCCTGAATATTCGAGAAGTGCTTTGGAGACATTGCGTCAGCCGTTGGAAGATGGATGTATTTCTGTTTCTAGAATTTCTAATACAGTAACTTATCCTGCCAATTTTATGTTGGTAGCAAGCATGAATCCCTGTCCGTGTGGAAATTATGGAAGCAAGGATTTGACTTGCACTTGTTCTCCTGCACAAATTCATAGGTATATTTCAAAAATATCTGGGCCTCTTTTAGATAGAATTGATTTAAAAATAGATGTAGATAGAGTTGAGTTTAATGAACTTAATACCGAAAATGACGAGGAATCTTCTATTGAAATAAAAAAGAGAATAAACAAAGCAAGGAATATACAAATTCAAAGGTTTGTTGATGAAGGAATTTTTACAAATGCAAAAATGAACAATAAACTTGTTAAAAAATATTGCAAACTAGATTTGGAGTCCGAAGAATTAATTAAAAATGCTTTTAATGTCTTTCATCTTTCTGCCAGGGCTTATACTCGAATATTAAAAGTTGCAAGAACTATTGCAGATTTAGATGGAAAACAAAATATAGAGCCTAGCCATATAGCTGAGGCTATAAGTTATAGAAACATTGATAAAATACAAAATTACTAGGAGTGCATATGCCTGATTTAAATGATTTGGCTTTATTATGGTTACATTATTTTTCGCTGAATGAGAAAAAAAGAAAAGCGATTTTAGACCTGTTTAATGAACCAAAAGATATTTTTGATGATTTAAAAAATAAAAAACAAGAATTGGAAAATATTGCAGGAAAAATGCAAGCAGATAGGATGCTTGATGTTGATCCAACTGAAGTCGTAAATGGGCTGATTAAAAAATTAAAGAATTTGAAGATTTCATTTATAACAAGGAATTCGGTTTATTATCCTGAGCAATTACGAGAAATTCCAAATTCACCACTGGTTCTTTTTTATGTAGGAGATATAAATGTTTTAAAAGAAAAAGCCATTGCAGTAGTTGGAACCCGAAAACCAACAAGTTATGGTAAATTTGTTGTTAAAGATTTTTGTCAGAAGTTGTTAAAAGCTAATTTGGTAATTGTTAGTGGATTGGCTTTTGGTATTGATTTTATTGCTCATAGCACTGCGCTTGAAGAAAATGGAAAAACTATTGCAGTTATGGGTGGAGGTCTTGATGAAATTTATCCTGCAGCGCACACAATGCTTGCAAAGCAAATAATTAAGAAAGGTGGTTTGATTATCTCTGAATATTTTCCTGGTATGAGGCCAACGGCCTATACATTTCCTGAAAGGAATAGAATTATTAGTGGTATTGCTATTGGGGTATTGGTTGTTGAAGCTGGAGAGAATAGTGGTTCATTACACACCATTTCTGCTGCAATTGAACAAGGAAGAGAATTATTTGTTGTGCCAGCGAATATAAATTCATCTGCATCATTTGGGAGTAATAGAATTTTAGTTGAAATGCCTCACGCTATGGTCACTAATTGTGATCAGATATTAGAGAGATTTGGTCTTAATTTATCTTTAAATAATAATAGAACTTTGCTAGATGAACCGCAAAAATTAATTTATGATTTAATTTGCAGAGAGCCGTTAAGTTTTGATGATTTGGCAAAAAAAACTAAAATTTCTACTTCAAATCTATCTAGTTTGTTGACAATAATGGAAATGAGTGGAATAATAAAACGGTTGCCTGGTAATATTATTATGGCAATTTCAAAGATGGAGTAAAAATGAAATTAGTATTGATAGAAGGTCCTGGGAAAAAAGAGGCTGTTTCAAAATATTTAGGTAAAGACTATAAGGTTGTTGCTACTGGTGGACATGTTAGAGATTTGCCAGAAAAGAAATTAGGTGTTGATATTCATGCAGATTTTAAACCAGAATATGTTATTATGCCTGAAAAGAAAAAAGTGGTGGATTTGCTAAAAAAAGAAGCGACAAAGGCAGAAAAGATATTTTTTGCAACCGACCCTGATAGAGAAGGTGAAGCGATAGCTTGGCATTTATCAAATATTTTGGGAGTTGATCCAAATTCGAATTGCAGAATATCATATAATGAAATAAGCAAGAAAGCTGTTCAGAATGCAATTGAAAAACCTCATGCTATTGATGCAAACTTAGTAGATGCACAACAGGCGAGAAGAGTTTTGGATAGACTAGTTGGTTATAAATTGTCTCCGCTTTTATGTAAAAAGATTCAAGGAAAATTGTCTGCCGGTAGAGTTCAGTCTGTAACGCTTAAGTTGGTTGTTGATAGAGATAGGGAAATTGAAAATTTTGTTCCCGAAGAATTTTGGTCAATTTCTGCTGAACTAGAAAAAAACGACAAAAAATTTAAAGCGGCTTTAGTTCTTCCAAAGAACAAAAAGATCTCGAATAAGGAACAGGCTGAAACTGTTTTAAAAGAGCTTGAAAATGCAAAGTTTATTGTTAGTTCTGTCAAAAGAGCGACTAAAAATATTCATGCGCCCGCTCCGTTTAGAACTAGTGATATGCAAAAAGATGCCCAGAGTAAACTGGCAATGAATTTAAAAACTACAACGGCTGTGGCACAAACTCTATACGAAGGTGTTGATGTTTCTGGCGAAGGTAAGGTTGCTTTAGTTACGTATATTAGAACCGATTCTGTTAGAGTTGCGCCTGATGCTCAGAAATCTGCATTAGATTATATAGGAAGTGTTTATGGAACAAAATATGTTCCCAAAATTCCCAATATTTATAAAGGGAAAAAAGGTGCACAAGATGCGCATGAGGCAATTAGACCAATTTCCCTTGACCGAACTCCAGAAAGTATAAAGGGTAAGGTTCAACCTAATCAATATAAACTATATAAGTTGATTTATGAAAGATTTGTGGCGAGTCAAATGGCAGATGCAAAGTACGATTGTTTGAATGTGGAAATAATGGCTGGTAATTATTTATTTAAAGCTTCTGGAAAAACTATGATTTTTGATGGCTATACCAGAGCATATCAAACAAAAGAAATAGATGATGACGAAAGTAATGAAATTAATATTCCAAATTTGCAAGAAAATGATGAATTAGTTTTGGATAAACTTATTCATGAACAAAAGTTTACTAAACCCCCAGCTCGATATAATGAGGGTTCATTAGTCGATGATATGGAGAAAAAAGGAATTGGGCGACCAGCGACATATGCACAAACAGTAGGAATATTATTGTCCCGCAGTTATGTAAAAAGAGATGGAAAAAGTTTGATTTCAACCGATTTAGGCCGTCGAGTTGTTGATCTATTGGTTAAGTTTTTTAAAGATATTATGAACATAAAATTTACCGCAGAAATGGAAGATAAACTTGATACTATTGAAGATGGCGGAAAGAATTGGCAGAAAATTGTTAGCGATTTTTATTTTCCATTTGAAAAAGAATTAAAAGAGGCATTTGCGGATAACTTTAAAGATAAAATTCCTGACGAAATTAGTGATGTTGTTTGTGAAAAATGTGGTACAAACATGGTTATTAAGAATGGGAAATATGGAAAATTTCTTGCTTGTCCAAATTATCCATCATGTAAAAATACAAAGCAAATTATTGAAAAGGTTTGTAAATGTCCTAAATGTAATGGTGAAATTATAAAAAAGGTGTCAAAGTCAGGTAAGATTTTTTATGGTTGTTCAAATTATCCCAAATGTGATTTTTCTACTTGGGATATTCCAACTAAATACAAGTGTCCAGAATGTGGGAGTGTTTTATTCTTAAATAATTTTAAAGGCAAAAAAATTTATAAATGCATTAAATGTAGCTTTGCAAAAGAGGAAAAGAAAAAGGAAGATGGCGAAGTTGTGTCAACCTAGGATTTGTATTATTGGAGCTGGACTAGCAGGCTCTGAGTGTGCTTTGGCTTTGGCTAGGCAAGGAATAAAAGTTGAGCTTTTTGATACAAAACCAAACATTATGTCTTCAGCTCATCATAGTTCCAATTTTGCAGAAATTGTATGTTCAAATTCGTTTAAAAATAATAGTCCGTTATCGGCTAGTGGTTTATTAAAAAGCGAATTGACCATTCTAAATTGCGAATTATTAAAAATTGCAAATGAATGCAGTGTTCCGGCAGGGGGCGCTTTGGCTGTTGATAGAAATTTGTTTTCAGAGATCGTAACAAACAAGATATTAAATAATAAAAATATTATTTTACATTCAAATTGTAATATAATAAAACCATTTAAAAATGCTATTAATGTTTTTTCGGTTGGGCCTTTGCCTTATGTTGGATTGGAAAGTAAGTTGAACGAAATACTTGGTAAAAATGTGCTTAAATTTTATGATGCTTCTGCTCCAATTGTTTTAGCTGATAGTGTTGATATGAATAAAGCATATTGGGGTGGTAGATATGGAAAAGATTTAGACTATTTAAATTGTCCTATGACAAAAGAGCAATATGAAGTATTTGTAGATGAGTTGTTAAAAGCCGAAAAGGTAATATTAAAAGATTTTGAAAAACAAGATGTTTTTGATGGTTGTATGCCGATTGAAGTTTTGGCAGGCCGGGGGAAAGATTCATTAAGGTTTGGTCCGTTAAAACCAAAGGGTTTGCCTGATCCTAATTCGGGGAGAGAGCCATTTGCTGTTGTGCAGTTGAGAAAAGAAAATTTAGAAGCAGATAGTTATGGGCTTGTTGGCTTTCAAACAAACTTAAAATTTGGAGAACAAAAAAGAGTTTTTTCGTTGATACCAGCATTGAAAAATGCGGAATTTATTAAATATGGCGTTATGCACAGAAATACTTTTATTGATGCTCCACAAGTATTTGACAAATATTTTAAATTAAAGCAAAATAAAGATATATACTTTGCGGGGCAGATTTCTGGAGTTGAAGGTTATGTTGAATCAATTGCAAGCGGATTGATTGTTGCTATGGAGATATTTAATAGAATAAAAGGCGGACAAAATTTTCAGTTTGATTGCAAAACTATGATTGGTTCTTTGTGTGAGTATGTTCACTCGCCAAATTCAAAATTTATGCCTATGAACGCAAATTATGGTATTATGTGTGACATACATACACAAAATATGCCAAAAAAATTAACAAAAGAGACAAAGGCTAAATTAAGATATGATGAAAGCCAAATGATAATTAATAAGTTGAAGGAGGATTTAAAATGGAGATAAGAGGAACGACTATTTTAGCCGTAAAAAAAGATGGAAAGACAGTTATTGCTGGTGATGGTCAGGTAACTATGGGTCAAAGTGTTATTCTAAAAGGAACTGCTGTGAAGGTTAGAAAAATATATCAAGACAAAGTTATAGTTGGATTTGCTGGCTCAACTGCCGACGCCTTTAATTTGACTGAAAAGTTTGAAAAGCAACTACAAAAATATTCTGGTAACCTTATGCGTGCTGCTGTTGAACTGGCACAATTGTGGAGAACCGATAAAATTTTGAGAAATTTAGATGCACTTATGATTGTTGCTGATAAAGAAAATTTGGTGTTATTAACTGGAGCTGGTGATGTTATTGAACCTGAAGATGGAATTTGTGCAATTGGCTCTGGTGGTAATTATGCTTTGGCTGCTGCTAAAGCATTGATTCAAAATACAAAATTTTCAGCTAAAGAGATTGCAAGAAAAGCAATGGAAATTGCTAGCGATATTTGTGTTTTTACAAATTCAAATTTTGTTATTGAGGAGGTATAGTTATGGAATTGTCACCAAAACAAATTGTTCAAGAACTTGATAGGTTTATTATTGGGCAAGAGCATGCTAAAAAAGCTGTTGCTGTTGCTTTGCGTAATAGGTATAGAAGAAGTCAACTTGACGAAAAATTGAGAGAGGAGATTACTCCGAAAAATATTATAATGAAGGGTCCAACTGGAGTGGGCAAGACTGAAATTGCTAGAAGACTTGCAAAACTTGTCAAGGCACCTTTTGTAAAGGTTGAGGCTACGAAATTTACTGAAGTTGGCTATGTTGGTAGAGATGTTGAATCAATGATTAGAGATCTTGTTGAAGTTGCCGTTCGTTTGGTTAAAAATGAAAAGTTTGAAGATGTTCGTAAAAAAGCCGAAGATAGTGCTAGAGAAAAATTGGTTAATGTATTATTCCCTGAATTTAAGAAAGATAATCCCCAATTAGATGATTTTGTTTTAAGAGAAAAAATTAGAAACGATCTAGATTTAAAAAAGCTAGATGATAGGGTGATTGAAGTTGATATTTATGAATCTATAAAACCAATTAATATGATGCCTGGATCTGGTATGGAAATTAATATAGGGGAAATTTTTGGAAATGCTTTTCCTAAATCCAGAAAAAGGAAAAAATTAAAACTAAGTCAAGCACGAGAAATGTTTATTCAAGAAGAAAGTGAAAGGTTGATAGATAGTGATTCTGTAAACGCCGAAGCTGTGCGTAGAGCAGAACAAGATGGCATTATTTTTATTGATGAAATTGATAAAATTGCTGGAAAAGGCGGTGGAAATGGGCCGGATGTTTCAAGAGAAGGCGTCCAAAGAGATATTTTGCCTATAGTTGAGGGAACTGTGGTTAACACAAAGTATGGAGCTGTTAGAACAGACTTTATTCTTTTTATTGCGGCTGGAGCTTTTCATGTTTCTAGAGTAGAAGACTTGATTCCTGAACTACAAGGACGATTCCCAGTAACGGTTGAACTTTCTAGTTTGCAATTTAAAGATTTTGTTTCAATATTAACAAAGACAGAAAATTCACTTGTTATGCAATATGGCGAGTTACTTGCTGTGGATAATATAAAACTTGATTTTCGAAAAGATGCGATTGAGGAATTGGCTAGACTTGCTGTGTTAGAAAATGACACTAGTGAAAATATTGGAGCTCGAAGATTACACAATTTAATGGAAGCATTATTAGAAGATATCTCTTTTAATGCAAATGGCACGCATCCAATGATTGAAGTTGTTATTGACAAAAACTATGTTCAAGAACACTTAAATGATCTAGTTAAGGAATATAATCTGAAAAAATATATATTATGATTTTATGACTTGACAAAGCTTTTAATTTGAAATTAAAATATATAAAAATAAACAATAAGAAGGCTTGCAATAATTATGATGAAAAGAACAAAAATGTGTGGTGAAGTAACAAAGAAAAATGTTGGCGAAACTGTGGTTTTAAATGGTTGGGTGGCCAAAATTCGTGATTTTGGTGGTTTGACTTTTTTGGACATTAGAGATCGTTCAGGGGTGTGTCAGATTGTTTGTAATGAATCGGATATGAAAGATAGCGAATTTAGCAAGGTACTTAGCTTGAGAAATGAATTTGTAATTGCAGTGAAAGGAAAGTTGGCTTTAAGGAACCCACAAAATATAAACAAAAAAATTTCAACAGGAGAAGTTGAATTGCTAGCAGATGAGATTTCTATTTTTTCAGAAAGCGATCCTATTCCTTTCGCTCTTGATGATCCAAACATTAATGAAAATGTTAGATTAAAGTATAGATATCTAGATTTGCGTAGACCTGTTTTGCAACATAATTTAATGATAAGAAGTAAAGTATGCAAGATTATTAGGGACTATTTAGATGCTAATGGGTTTATTGAAGTAGAGACTCCTATGCTTGGTAAAAGCACCCCAGAAGGTGCAAGAGATTATTTGGTCCCAAGTAGGGTTAATCCAAATACTTTTTATGCTTTGCCACAGAGTCCGCAACTTTATAAGCAACTTTTAATGATTGCAGGCTATGATAGATATTATCAGATCGCTAGATGTTTTAGGGATGAAGATTTGCGAGCAAATAGACAACCTGAATTTACTCAAATTGATTTGGAAATGAGTTTTGTTGATCAAAACGATGTTATGGACATGGCGGAAGGAATGATAAAAGAAGTTTTTTCAAAAATTTTAGGCCTTAAATTTGATTCCAAATTTCTATCTATAACTTACAAAGAAGCTATGGATCGCTTTGGTAGTGATGCTCCTGATATGCGTTTTGGTCTTGAATTGGTTGATATCTCGGATATTGCGAAAAATAGTTCTTTGGGTATATTTGTTTCTGCAATAGAAAATGGTGGTTCGGTTAGACTTATTAATGTTCCTAGTTCGGTTGCAACCCTTTCAAGAAGAGATATTGAGACGTTGGTTGATTTTGTGAAAATTTATAAAGCTAAGGGCTTATCTTTTATTCAAGTAGGTGAAAATGGAGAAGTTAAGTCAAGTTTGTCTAAATTTTTTTCTGAGAAACAAATGTCTGATATTTTAAAAAGAGCAAATGCTAAATCTGGAGATGTACTTTTGGTTTGCGCAGATAAAAATGATGTTGTTTTTGCAAGTCTTGGGGCTTTAAGAGTTCATATAGCTAATAAGTATGGGCTAATTAATAAAGATGAATATAAATTTTGTTGGGTAACTGATTTCCCAATGTTTGAATACAGTGAAGACGAAAAAAGATATAAAGCTGTTCATCATCCTTTTACTGCACCAAGTGATTTATTTTTAGATGATCTTGAAAACAAAAAAGCTGTAGCAACCGCAAAAGCATATGATATTGTTATAAATGGACAAGAGGCTGGTGGCGGGTCAATTAGGATTCATAATAAAAAAGTACAAGAAAGGGTTTTTAGAATTTTAGGCTTATCAGAAGATGATATTTCGAATAGATTTGGTTTCTTCGCTGATGCATTTAAGTATGGAGCACCTCCTCATGGTGGCTTGGCCTTTGGATTAGATAGATTGATTATGCTCTTGGAAAAAGTTTCATCTATTAGAGAAGTTATTGCATTTCCAAAAACGCAAGCGGCAGCAGATTTAATGTCTGAAGCACCTAGCAAGGTTGATAAAAAACAACTTGATGAACTTTATATTGCACTAAAAAATGTTGAAAACAAAAAAGATTAGGGGGAGAATTTATGGCTCAGGTAAAATCAATTAATAGTTCAGAATTTGAGTTTGAAACAAATCAGGGTTTTGTTTTAGTTGACTTTTGGGCGCCTTGGTGTAGCAATTGTAGAATGCTTGCCCCAGTATTTGAACAATTATCTGAAACTTTTGACAAAAAAGTCAAATTTTTAAAAGTAAATGTTGATGAAAACGAGAATTTAGCTATTAAATATGATATTCAGACTTTGCCAGTTCTTATTTTGTTTAAGGACGGAAAAGAAATTGATCGTTCAATTGGCTTTAAGTTAAAGGTCGCTCTTGAAAAATGGATAAATGCTAAATGTGAATTGAATTAATATAAAAAAGATGCTAAAATTGGGGCATCTTTTTATTTTTTAATTTTTCTAATAATTTTTCGTTGTCTATAAAACAAAATTGTTTTAATTTAGGTATTGACTAATTTAAGATTAGGTGATATGATTTAAATACCAAGGAGATAGCTTATGGAAAAAAGAATTTATTTGGATAATGCGGCGACGACTGAAATTTCTGCTAATGTTTATAAAAAAATGATATCTAGTTTTCAGCAAACATTTGGAAATGCAAAAAGTATTCATTCTTTTGGTAGGGATGCATTGACAGAACTTGAAAACGCTAGGGAAACAGTTGCTAAATGCATTGGAGCAAAACCTAATGAAATTTATTTTACTTCGGGTGGTACTGAGTCTAATAATATTGCAATTAAAGGATTCGCTAGAGCAAACAAAAACAAAGGCAATCATATTGTAATTTCTGCAATTGAACACGATTCAATTATTAATACTTGTAAAGATTTGGAAAAAGAGGGCTTTGTCGTTTCTTTTGTTCCAGTAGATAGAAATGGAATTATCCGTTATGTTGAATTGTTAAAAGCCGTAAGACCAAAAACTATTTTAGTATCAATTCAAATGGTCAATAACGAAGTGGGGACAATTCAACCACTTCAAGCTATCTCAGAATTTTGTGCAACGAAAGAAATCGTATTTCATACTGATGCAGTTCAAGCGATTGGTGCATGTCCTGTTGATGTTGAAAAAAATAAAATTAGTATGTTGTCTATGTCTGCACATAAAATTCATGGTCCCAAAGGTATAGGTGTTCTTTATGTTAAAAGTGGACTAAAAATTGATCCTATTGTTTCTGGAGGCGGGCAAGAAAGAGGATTGAGGTCGGGAACTGAATGTGTTCCTTTAGCTGTTGCTATGGCAGAGGCTGTTAAAGATGCCACAGAAAATATTGAAAAGAATAATCAGACGCTAAAGAACATTAAAAGGTATTTTTTAAGGAAAATTAAACAAACTATTCCAGCGGTAGAACTAAATGGTCATACAAGAGATAGAATTCCAGCTAATGTGAATTTGGCATTTGAGGGCATTGATGCAAAAGCACTTGTTATGCTTTTGGATATGTCAGGTATTGCCGTTTCTACTGGTTCGGCTTGCAATGCTGGATCTATTAACCCATCTCATGTTTTAATGGCAATGTATGATGATGAAGATAGGGCTCGTGCAAGTGTAAGATTCTCGTTTGGTTTGGGTATAACTCCTGGTGAAGTTGATTATGTTGTTGATTGCCTGGCTAAACATGTCAAAAAGTTAAGGAAAATTTCACCTTATAAAATAAAAAAAGACAAGGAGGACAAGTAATATGAATGAAAATATTTTGAAATGGTTGTCTAATCCTAAAAATGTCGGGCAAATGAGAGATTCCGATGGAACTGGGAAAGTTAAAGGTGGAGTTTGTAAAGACTTTTCTAAATTGTTTATAAAGGTTGAAAATGGAATTATTAAAGAAACGAAGTTTCAAACATTTGGCGGACCAGTGTCGATAGCTAGTGTTAGTGTTGTTTCTGAGTTGATTAAATTTAAGACTTTAGACGAAGCATTATTAATTAATATGAATGATGTTTTGGCTGAACTAGGAAAAGTTGATGCAGATGATTTGGCTTGTGTAGAGAATGCCGTATCTTTAATTCCTTCTGCAGTGAATAATTATTTTAGGAAGTTGAATAGGAAGAATGATGACGAAAATAAAAAACCAAAAGAATTAGAAAAAAAATCCGAAATTAAGGTTGTAAATATTGATAAAAATAATGAAACACCTAAGGGAAAAGAAGAGGAAATAGATATTTTTTCTGAGATAGACGCTATTACAGCAAAGATTTCAGAGGCTGTGAATAAACTAAAGAACGAAACAAAATAATTTTTTTGTCGAAATATGTATATTTTTTGCAGAACAACAAACACTATACATGAGAACAAAAAGGAGGATATAGACCATGAAACCGTGTTGTGTGTGTGTGTTGGTTGGTGCTGCCGTTGGAATGATAGCTGCTTGTTATTTGTTAGAAACAAATAAGAAGTTTAAGCAGTTGGTTAAAGATGGTAAGTCGACTATAGAAAAGAAAGTTCAAGAGATCCAAAAAAACATGGAAAGTTGATAACTTTTTGTTTATTCAAGGGAAAAAGGTTCAATTTGTTTGAACTTTTTTTCTTTTTTGTTTAAAATATTTATGATTGGTGAAAATATGAGAATAATTGGTTTAGATATTGGAACTGTTCGAATTGGTGTCGCTCAAAGTGATCCTCTTGAGATAATTGCTTCGTCAACTGAAGTAATTACTAGACAAAGTCCTCAGAAAGATGCAAAAAGAATTAGTGAATTAGTTGATAGTTTAGATGCTAAAAAAATTGTTGTTGGTCTACCACTGCAAATGAATGGACAAGAAGGAAAATCGGTTGAAATGGTAAAAAATTTTGTTGAGGTGTTAAAACAATATGTTGATGTTCCAATTGTATTTCAAGATGAAAGACTTTCTACAGTTTCGGCCGAAAAGTTATTAATTGAATCAGATATGCGCAGAGATAAACGAAAAAAAGTTGTTGATAAAATTGCTGCAACAATTATTTTGCAAAATCATTTGGATAAATTAAAAAAATAGGATATAATAGCAATATAAAGGAGAGATTATTATGGCAAAAAATACTGAAAAACAAAAAACAAAAGCACCAAATTCTATTGATAAAATGGTTAATGACGAAGATGATATTGTAACATTAGTTACTCAAGACGGGAAAGAAATTGATTTTGTTGAGATTGCAGGCATTGCTTATAAGGGCAGTTTTTATGCGATTCTTCAACCAGTAGAATTATTAGAAGATATGGGCGAAGATGAAGCTTTAATTTTTAAAGTTACAGCTGGAAAAGATGGAACAGACAATTTTGACATTGAACTTGATAAAGATGTTATTGCTGCCGTTTATAAAGAATACGAAAAATTATACAACGATGCAGTTGGTAATGGTTCTAATGATGGTAAAAAATAATAAACCTTACCAGTTTTTCTAATTTGCTAATAATATTTACATTGTTTTATTTTGCCTAAAATACGTATTAGATAAAATTAGATAAAAGAGGAAAAGAAATTTTTCTCTTTTTTTTTATTTTTGTTGCAAAAATTAAATTTAAATGTTAATATATTTTTTGACTACACACTCTTGATGATTTTTTGGGTGTTGCTTTTCGAAGTTCCTAAAAAAGTTGATTTGAGAGGAGGACTAAAAACAAGGAGGAAAAAATATGTCAGTAGTGTCAATGAAACAGTTGCTTGAAGCTGGTGTTCATTTTGGTCATCCAACCCGCAAATGGAATCCAAAAATGAAAAAGTACATTTTTACAAGCCGAAATGACATTCATATCCTCAATCTAGAACAAACTGTTGAGCTAATTGATGAAGCTTATAAGTTTGTAAAAGCACAGGTTGAGGCTGGAAAAACGGTTTTGTTTGTTGGTACTAAAAAACAAGCAAAAGATGCAGTAATAGAGGAGGCTGAACGTTGCGGAATGTTTTACATGGGCAATCGTTGGTTGGGCGGAACCTTAACTAACTTTAAAACTATTCGTTCAAGAATAGAGCGCAT
>CALVJV010000016.1 GCA_944332395.1 uncultured Clostridia bacterium
GTATAGATACAGTGCTATTGAACAATCTTATGAGCAAAATGTTATAAAATATTTAAGACTTTATGAACAATATCCACAAATGGAACTACTTGTAAAGTTTGGGCTTGACAATTATGCAATGAGCAAAACAATCTTGAAGAAAGTTGCAAAAGACAAAAATTTTAGAAAATGGCTTATCTTAAATAAAAATGAAATATCTATAAACTCATTTTATATTGACACCATTATGACGGCATACAAACTAAACAAACCATTAAAAGAAACGCAAAAAATTATAAGTGATAAAAAACTATTTGATAGACCAGATAATTATTTATGTATAAAAGAATTTATATCAAAAAATGAAAGATATGAGTTTTTTAAATATATACAAAAACAACAAACAAACTTGTCTTCTTATGAGGATTATATAAAAGCCTGCAAGTATTTAAGATTAAACTTAAACGAAGAAAAACACAAATACCCAAAAGACTTCAAAAAATGGCACGATATAAGAATAGACCAATATCACACGGCGATAGCAAAAGAAGATGAACAAAAACGAAAAGCTTTATATACAAAGTTTGCAAATGTTGCTAACAAATATCTATCTCTTGAAAGACTGATTGTTAAAGAAAATTATGTTTGTATAATTGCAAAAAGTCCACAGCAATTAGTTTATGAAGGTGAAAAACTGCATCACTGTGTTGGGAGAATGAATTATGACCAAAAGTTTGCTCGTGAAGAAACACTTATTTTCTTTATAAGAAATAGATTATCACCTAATACACCACTTGTTACTCTTGAATATTCACTGGCGAATCATAAAGTTTTGCAATGTTATGGTGAACACGATACAAAACCTAGTGAAGATATTTTGACTTATGTAAATAAAAAGTGGCTACCATACGCCAATAGAAAGTTAAGGCAAATTGCAATATAAAGGAGTAAATTATGAATAATCAGTATTATAGAATTACAGCATATTATCCACAAGATGATTTTAGTTTTATTATTGATTCAAATGGTATGTTTGAAAAACTGTGGCAATTCAGTTCATACCTTATCCAAAAAGGAATCAAAGTCATAGAAGTATCAAAATTAGAAGATATCATTGATATAAATATCGAACCAGTAGAAGAAGATAAAGACCACTTACTTTTACGAGCAACTGCTGATGGAAAACCTGAATATGTTGAACAAACAATAAATGGAATTACATATAAAGCAATAAAAGTCGCAGATAGATTATATATAGCAAATAATAATTAAAACAAATAGCCGGGAGCAAAACTCTCGGCTATTTTTATGCTAGATTCACTTTAAAATTTCAAATACATTTATAATTTCTTTTTTCTTTTGTTTTGCATATTGGTATGCAAGTTGAGTTCCGGAATTAGGTTGATAAGTATAAAGACAACGCTTTGAATATTTGCGTTTCTCTGGCTTATAATTTTCATCATAATAAAAAACACAAATATCACTATCATCTATCATTGCTTGATTTCTTTCAATATAACTTGCTTTCCCAGAAGTCCATTTTGTTTTATGCTCAACTTCTTCTTCAACTCCTAAAAGATAGACTTCTCTTTTACACCATTTACTATATAATTCTTCCCAATACTCTCTTTCACTTTCCAATGTGCAAGTTTCGTGCCTACAAGTATAGCATCTTCTTTTAACAAAAGAATATTTTTCTTTTAAATCAGTTACAATATTATGACAAATACTATCAAAATCACTGCGACTCCCAAATAAAAATATTTGAACATTTCTATTAACAATCAAATCTTCAATAATATTTTGCAAGAACGCCAACTGACTTTCAGTAAGTTTTGCATTTCTATGACCAATAAAACAAACACTTTTTGCTTCCATAATTTAATTATAACACGAAATAGAAGATATATCTCCCACACTTTAAAAATTATTTTGCTAAAATTATAGAAGATATAACTTTGGGTAAAATAAAATTATGAAATTGGAAGAAGCAATTACAAAAAGAATATATGCTCTATGTGATGAAAGAAAAATAACACCAAACAAACTAGCCAATATGGCTGGCATGCCTGCTGGTTCATTAAAAAGCATATTCTATGGAAAAAGTAAAAATCCTGGAACAAGAACAATTCTTGATATTTGCCAAGCGTTAGAAATTTCACTTTTTGACTTCTTCAATGATAACTTATTTAAAGATAAAGATTTAGAGGGAACATATTAAAAAGACTAAGCTACAAAACACTTAGTCCTTTTTTATAAAAACCTCATTTGTTCATAATCAATAGTAAAACGTAATAATCTTTAATCACTAATTTACAATCTAAGCGTTATTTGCAGGAATATTTAGTGAATCAACAAAAATTGTGTCAACTCCGTTTTCATCAATTAGTGTATTTAGTTCATTCGCATCAATATTACTAATCAAATTTTTTGACAATAAAATTTTTACATGCTTCTTTGTTAAGCAATGATACTTTACGCAAATGTTTTTAAATCTTTCAAAAGTGATGACACCTCTTGTTTTACAAGTATTATAAAAATCTTGAACAGTTCTATCAGAACCATGATGAATCAAACTATGATTTTGAGGTCCTAAACAAATTAAATTATCAGTTATATCGGGACCATCTTCACCATTAAATTCAATTATATGATGAGCTTCTACATAATTATATCCATTTTTACCTTCAAAAGTTGTCGTTCTGGTTACTTCATCTAAATAATTTGCTTTTATTTTTGCTAACTCCATAATCAATCTACTACGTTGGCGTTTATTATTTTTAATTATAGGGTTTCTAATATTTCTCAAATTTAATTTTTCGACTAACAAACTATCACTTTGAATAGCTTCAGTGATTGTTGCAGTTCTTTTGCGTAAAATTATATCTTGTAATTTATTTGAATCCTCTGTATCGTCGTCTATTAATTTTAATAATCTTTCAAGGTCGAGCATATCAATAGGTATATCCGATTTAACAAGTTGTTTACTATAGTTAGTTAATTTTATCATCTCATTATTGTATTCGATCAAATCAAATGTTTCCATCAATATTAAAAAAGTTTTAAATTTAAAATCAGGATTTTGAGATGGTGAATATATAAACTTTTCATTATTTTTATTCTTCCAACCCATACATCCAAAAAACATTGATTCTTGTTCGGTTGCAGTCGGAGGTAAAATTTCGCCAATCTTTTTGGCTCTAATTAAAATTTCATTCTCTGTTTGTATTTCATCTATCCTTCCAAATAAAATTGCTATCTCGAAAGATGTTGCATCTCGTTTTAAGTCAGCTAAATATCTTAAAATTGCTTTTGCTGGACGATAATTTGCATTATCTAATAATGTTATGCCATTTAAAGTTTTTATGTGACTATTATTATTAATATTTAAATCTAATAATCTATTTCTAAACACATCAAACAGATGTTCCTCAGGGGTAAGAGTTAATTCGTATAGTGAATCTAAATCCATTTTGCTGTATCTTTTGTTCACATATATAAGAATATTAAAAACTGAAAACAATTCTGTGTAATGACGAAATCTTCTTCCAAGTCCCATACCGCCATTTGAATTATCCTTATAAATTATATCAAAATTAGCATCTATATCTAAGAATGTTTTTTCAAAAGTCAAATTACGATTTGAAGATGGTATAATTCCTTTTTTATAATTTTTAAATATGTTTTCATACAATATTTTAGCATTAATATAATCATTTAAAATACTTTTATCTATAAGAAGGATATAAGACGAAAGACTTTTTAATAGCTTAATAATTTGTGGAATTTCTGAAAAAGTAGGCCGTGGCATGTTAATTACTTGATTATGAAATTCATTAAAATGTTCTATAGTTCTTGTATATTTGGAAAATGTTTCTGCAATTAAATTCATTTATTACTCCTTTATGAAATTAATAATATTTTGATGCATATGATTTATTTTAAATTTATACGGATATCCAAATGGATATAATGGTTTATTATCTTGCAATAATATAATTGTTCCAACAAAATTAAAACCTATATCTTGCATTAGTTTCACAATATCAGCCTGTACGCACACTTCTTTTTTATCTACAGTAAAATCACTAATAATTATAGAACAATACTTATTATCTTTCAATTTAGCATATGCTTTTATCATTATTTGTTTAAACAATTTTAAAAAATCATCATATGAATTTTGATTGCCCAAATCATTGACTTTGTCAGAATAATATTCAACGCCTAGTCTTGGTGAATTTCTATAACCTTTTTCTGATTTATCTTCTCTTAATCCTTTAGAATTATTTTTTAATATGTTATGATAAGGAGGAGATGTTATGATGTAATCGACCATATCTATATTTTCTGTTTCTACAAGGCTATCTCCACATATATAAATATAATCTTTATTTTCTATCATACCTTTTCTTTCAAAACGAGTTTTAGCTAATTCTTCATATTCTTCACTCAAATCAATACCAATAGATTTCCTAGACAAATTATATGCTGCTATTGCTGTAGTACCTGAGCCCATAAATGGATCAAAAACTGTCATATTTTTTTTTGTAAATGTTGATATTAATTTTTCAACATCCTTAATTAAAAATGGGGCAGGATGTTTAAAAGCATCTTTATCATCAGCACATTTAGATGAAATAAAAAATGATTTTGTCGATAAGAGCCACTCTTTGCCTGTTAAATCATTAAGCTTGTTTCTTTCATCATATTTTCCATTATTTTTTATTTTTTTATCCATAGATCACCTTTTTTTTTACAAAGTTTTCTTAATATAGTTTGAACGATAATATAATCAGGAGTCAAACCATTTGGAAAATGTTTATAAATTATATTAAATAATTCATCTTCATTGATTTGTTCTTCTTTATTAAAAATTTTATTAATTAAACATAACAATTTATTTGATAAAGTATTTTTATTCCTTTTATCAAAGATTTTATTCGCTATCCACCAATAATTCCCTGCTTTTGTTTCTTCATTAGGTATAACAATAAATTCTTTGTTTATTGTAGACTCTAAAACATTTTCTATACTTTGACAAACATCATCAATACTGATGTTAGACTCAGAAATCGCAACAATTATTCCATTTAATAAGATTTGATAAGGAGTAGGTTCATAACGCATATATATAATTTTCTTTGCCGAATCAATTATTATTTTAGATAATTCATCTTGTGTAATCTTTTTTAAATTTACTGATTGAGATTTTATACAACGTATATAAAAATCAGTAGCAGATGTTCCATATCTATCATTAACATTAGATTCGCCACTTCGTTTATTTTGCTGATGAATAACTTTTTCTATTATGAAACCACTATTTTGGATAGCTTTTAATAAACAATTCCAAACAGTTAAGTTTTTGTTATTAAAAGTTAAAACTAATTTACTATCATCTTTTAATACTTCTTTTATCTCATGTAAAACATTAGTCATATCTGTTTCAAAATCAATTGTATTTTTTGTATCATTAATAGTTATTTCGTTTTCATATTTAGGTTTATATTCTTCATTATAAATTGATAGCCAAGATAACCATATATTACTTAAATCTAAATATTGGACCAATCCACCATAAGGAGGATCGGTTAAAACAAAATCAATACTATTTGCAGAAATATACTTGTATAAATCTTTAGAATTAATTGTACCATACCATAAATCAATATCTTCAGAAATATCAATCACTCCACTGTCCTGTTGAATCTTTTTTGATTTAAAAGATTTTAAATAAGTTTTAAGATAAGATAGACATGAGGATGTCGACTGCTTACCAAAACAGTTATTATAAAAAATTAATAATGGATTCATTTCCATACTTGTTTTAGCAATAAAATATGCGGATCTACCCCAACTAGTAGAAAAATCACGATTTGTTTTTTTACTTCGAGGAATACACATCTTAGTGCACAAATGCACCGTCTGTATAAAAGCATATAATAATTGAAGTTTTACATCTATTTCTTTAACATCTAAAATTTTATTAAATATTAAACTTAAACAATATAAATTTCTTTTTGTATATAAATCAGCATAAGAATTGCCAATGCTTTTTATAAAACTTTTTTTATAAGATATAGACTCTCGGAAATGTTCTTTAGGATATAATAAGTTATTGATTATTAATTCTTGATTTGTAATAGCCAGCAAATCGTTATCGTTTGGTGTCCTTGTATGTCTTTCATTATTTGAATCCAAAAAACAAATTTCGTAGCATTGATTATTTTTATATTTTGCATTGTGTAATGTGAAATTTTTTTCATATTTAAAAAACTTTTTATATGTTATATCATTATCAACTAATTCTATTACATTTAGAGCTTTAGTTTCAAATAATGTTTTATTAAATTTTGAGGACATTACATCAAATACAAATGTAGTTAAAGGATTTATATCAAAACATATAGCCTTTTTGCCAGCCTTTACAGCTTCTATACCCGACATACCGCTACCAGCAAAAGGATCGAAGAAGACACCACCCTTAGGAACATAATTTTTAATATAAGCATTCCACACATTATGTGGCTTTTTTCCCCAATATTTTAAACATGTATAAATAGGTGGTCTTGTAGTTTCCACTATTGCGTAATTAATATCTTTATTTTTTGTCATCATTATTCTCTCTTTTTTTTGCAGGTTTTAAAATTATTGTTTTACTTTCATTGTCAATATAAAAATCCAAATAAGAAACACCATTTTCTAAATTTAAAATTTTTAAAATTTGTTTAGGCAAACGGATTCTCATATCTTTTTGTATTATATAAGAATCTAAATAAATATAATCTTTTTTCATTTAACATTCCTTTAGTGTGATTTTAGACTAATTATAGTTTAACATATTTAATTGTATAAATCAACTTAATATGTCATTTTTATAGAAATGAGATTCTGGCGTGTGCTTGTCTTGAACAAGTGGTGTCGCTTCGCTCCACCAGACAAGCACACGCCAAAACACAAACAAAGCAAGAAATTTCACAATTAAAATCTTAGTGAATAAAAACAAACGGCAACTAATGTGGGCATCAACGCGCAGGCTTTCCGTTTCTGCCTCACATTTTTTTAGTTGCCGTTTGTCTTTTAATTCGATTTTCTCATTTGCTCAATCACTTCTGGGCT
>CALVJV010000017.1 GCA_944332395.1 uncultured Clostridia bacterium
AGGCCGTTGAAGAAAGTCATGCAGATGCTAAACGGTTAGATGCTGTTGCTAGAGAAAGACTTAAAAGAGAGAAGAAAAAACTTGAAAAAAGCATTGGAAAACTATCTTCTGAAATTACTGGGTATAAATCTGAAATTGATAGTTTAACTGATGATCTTAAAAAGGCAAATGAGGAACTTGCTAGACAAAGCGAAATGGAAACAAGGGTATCCGGTGTTGATGTTGTTGTTGATGGATTAAAAGAAGAGATTAAGAGAATTAAGAATAAAATTAAAGAACAAAAGAAATTGCTTTATGAGAGTGAACGCAAAAATAAAGAGGCTCGAAAGCAAGTTAACAGAATTACCAGAGAGACATATAGAATGGGTATAAAACCATTTGATAGTCATGAACTAGACGAAGATGATTCTATATCTGAAACTGATGAGGGAGACGATAGCGAATAGTGTTGAATTGCCTAAAACAAGGCAATTCAACAAATTGTTTAAGCCAAGGAGGGTAAAATGGCAGGTAGATTAATTCCGAGAAAAACAAAGGTACAAACACAATTTTATAAAAATTATACAGTTACAGATGCTGTGCTGTTGCTGGCATTTATCATACTAATTGCGATAACTGTTGTTTCAGGCATTTCAATTAGATGGTGGTTGGTTGGAGTATGGGCTCTTATTTTTGTATTGTTGATGATAAATGCAGCACCAAATACGCGTGTTTATCAGGCTCTTGGGCACTTGTTTAAATATTTATTTGGCAGAAGAAATTATAGACGTCAGAAAATTAATACAGCTAGCAGTGTTCAGGCATTAATGCCTTATTCTGGAGTTTTAGAAGACGGATTGATTGATTTTAAAGAATATTATGGCGGAGTAATTGAAATCTTTCCTGTTGAGTTTTATATGCTTTCTGAAGATAGGCAAAATGCTTTTATAAGTGCGGTTGATAATGCTATTAAAACATTATCCACCGAACAAGTAGCGATGATTGTTAAAACTCAAAGACCTATGGTTCTTGATAAATACATCAGGAATGAAGAAAATAAAATTAGCTTAATTGAAGAGGCAAAGAAGAATAAAGTGGTATCAGACTTGGAAAGCCAAGCTAGAGAGGAGATAATTCAAACTAGGGTTTCTGGTTTGGTCGCTTGTAATGTAGACACTCCAGATCGGCTTATGAAAGATAGATATTATTTTGTTACATTTGGAACAAATAGAAGGGCTTTGATTTCGTCGTTGGAACTTATTGCAAATACAATTGAATCTGGTACTAATGGGTCTTTACGCTGTGCTAGACTTTCTCAAAAACAAGCTGCTGTGTTTTTAAAAAACATATATTTTTCGGAAATTGACGAAAGAGAGATTGATGAATTAAAGCCAGTTGACTATATGCAATGGATTATGCCAGATAAGATTGACTTTAGAGCAGCTTATTTTAACATTAATGGAAAAAAACGTAAGGTATATAGTATTGCTGAATACCCAAATACTGTTAGAAATGCTTGGGGAAATGTGTTCTTTAATATCCCTAGTACAACTGTCGTTTGCAAGTTTAGAACTGTGCCACAAGGTGATGCAGAAATTAGATTGGATAAATCTTTAATGGAAATGGAGGAGCAAATCCAAAAAAGGCAAAAAGCTAGTAAGCAAATCGAAAAAAGTACGCACTATGAATCGCTGCAAGAATTACTTATTAGTTTGAAAAGCGGAAATGAGACATTATTAGACACCAATATTTTTATTACTGTTGATGACGAACAAAAAAAGCCTTTAAAAACAATGTTGCGTAGAGGCGGTTTTAAATATAACGAAATGTTTGGAATGCAAAAAGATGGGTTTATTAATGCAAATATTTCTAGATTTTGCTCGCTTAAAAGACTTGAGCGTGGAATTAACTCGTCTTCACTTGCTGCTGTGTTCCCATTTATTTCTGACGCTGTGCAAGATGAAAAAGGTATTTTTATAGGATATAATTCAGAACCGTTTTTTATTGATTTCTTTGAAAGAGGCAAAGAGCGCGTTAACTCAAATATGGTAGTTATGGGAAAATCTGGATCTGGTAAATCTTTTGCGGTTTCTGGACTTCTAGCTCACTTAGCAGCTGATAATAGTCGAATTTTTGTGCTTGATCCAGAAAAAGAATATTTGTTTCTTGCCAAGAACTTAGGCGGGAAGGTTGTTGATGTTGGAAACGCAACAGAAGGGCGTATTAACCCATTTCAAATCGTTACTAGTTTAGAAGATGAAGGAGATTCTGGACAAAATGTTTCTCTTTCTGCGCATCTACAATTTTTGGAAGAGTTTTTTAAAGTTATTCTTGATGGTATAACAAAAGACGCTCTTGAAGTTCTTAACGAATGTGTTAAAGACCTATATGAAAAAATGGGAATTAATGAGCATACAGATATTTCTAAATTGAAACCAAACAAATTCCCAATTTTTCAAGATTTATATGAATATGTGATCAAACGTTACGAAAAAGAAAAAGACGAATTTATGAAGAATAACTTGAAAGTTATTCGAACTTATATTGCTAAATTTGCAAAAGGTGGCCGTAATGCAAACCTTTGGAATGGATATTCTTCTATTACTGCTGACGAGAATTTTATTGTGTTCCAATTCCAAACTTTATTAGCTAATAAAAATAATGACATAGCGAATGCTCAAATGCTTTTAATTATGCGTTGGCTTGAAAATGAAGTGTATAAAAACAAAGATTATAATGCGAAGTATAATACAAATAGGAAGATTATTGTTGCAATTGATGAAGCACACGTATTTATTGATGAGAAAAAGCCGGTTGCACTTGATTTTATGTTCCAGTTGGCAAAACGTATAAGAAAATATTCTGGTATGCAAATTGTTATTTCACAGAGTATCAAAGACTTTGTTGGAACTCCTGAAATTGCAAGAAAGTCTACCGCAATTATTAACTCATCTCAGTTTTCTATGATTTTCTCGCTCGCACCTAATGACATTAATGATTTGGTTTCACTTTATGAAAAGTCTGGAGAAATTAATGAGAGTGAGCAAGAAAATATTGTTACTAACAAGAGAGGAACATGTTTCTTTATTGCTGGACCTTATTTTAGAACTAATGTGGATATTATTTACTCTGATAATATAGTAGACTTTTTTATGCGAAATAGGATTGATGCAAAAGGTAATTTTATTACAGGTGATAAGATACTAAAAATTAAAGAAGAAGAAAAGAAACAAAAAGAAGCTAAAGAAGCTGAAGAGGCTGAAGAGCAATTAGAAAATAAAGGCATGGACGAACAACCAAATGTTGAGACCAGATTGGTTAACGATGATGGTGAGTTGCAAAGCACTGAAGTTGAAACAATAGTGGAAGAACCAAAAACCCAAACAAAAAGAACAACAACTAGAAATTCTGGGAAAACACAAAAAACTTCGGGAGTAAAGAAAACTCAACAAAAAAATAATGTTGAAAAAAAACCAACTAAAAAAACAACCAGTAGTGGTGCAAAAAAGAGTTCAGCGAAAAAGAGTCCTGGAACTTCGAAAAATAACAATAAATCTAAAAAGCAAAAGACAATAACAAAGAATGAGTAGGAATGGATAGTTTATGACTGTTGGAGTTGCAAAAATTGCTGCGTTTTTTTCAAACTTTGATGTTAATGTTTTAACATCAAAGTTTGGCGTTTTTGCTTCTCAAATTGCTGCGAGTTCTACACCCACTGAATTAGTTGATGCAGAAAGTGTTCTTGGAAGTTGGCTTTCTGATGCAATAATGACAATTATTAGCTGGGTGTATTATCTAATTTATAGCATTTGCCGATTTGCCTTAAACTTTGTTGACTTTTGCGAAATTCTTGTTAATAAGCTGTCAGGGTTGGCAAACCACGATCAATCATATAGTTTACAAAATGATTTTGATGGAAATCCTATTTTTAGGTTCTTAACAAATGATGTTGTGTTAACGGTTTTTATTGCGTTGTTGGGTTTTGCTATAGTTTTATTAATAGTTTTTGCCATAATTTCTATTGTGAAAAACGAATATGATGCTTATTCAAGTGATTCCGCAAGCAATAAAGGCCCAGTTATTCGTAGAGCACTTAAGAGTTGTTTTTTGTTTTTGGCGGTGCCATTCTTCCTATTTATTTTTATATTTTCGACAAATGTTGTTATGAATAGTGTTAATGAAGCATTTAAATCAAACCTTGGGAATTATTCTTTAGGTGGTCAGATTTTTGTTTCTTCAACTTATAATGCAAATAGATATAGGTTGTATGCTCAAGCTGGTAGAAGAACGCCGATTCTTTTTGATTTTGAAGATCCGGCTGAAACGGGATTTTTAAATGTTATGACTCCAGAAGAAATTGCTGCGGCATATGCGTCTTGGGATGGGGCAGAAGATTTGTATTATAATTTTGTCAATCAGTCGTTTGCAAACTTTAATGATACTATTATTTACAAAAATAATAAAATATACAATTCTGTGCAATATTCTGGATTTGAAAATTTTGCAACTACTCCAGAAGAGTATTATGTCCTAGCTGATTTTATTGATTATGCTGTTGGAAATTCGATTGAGTATTATATAAAAGCATTAGATGATCCTGATATTGATTGGGAATCTGTTAGAGATAAATTAGGCGCTAATTATTATTCAATTGTCAACAATCTCGCCTTTATGATTTCGTATGCTAATAATATGGGAATCAATAATGGATTAGACTATTATAATAAGGAATATGTTAATAATAATGGACTAGCATCAACACCTATTAGAGATGCTGTTAGTGTTATTTCCCAGATTTTGGCTGTTGGAAATTTTGAACAAAACACCTTTAAAATTTTGGAGAGAGTAGACGGATATACTAACTATGTTAGATGGAAGTCAGAAATGGCAAAAGATTACGATGGAGAACTTTTGCGTGTTTATACATTGACAAAATATACTTATAATACTACCACTCAACAACTACAGACGCGGGTCCCTCAAACGGTTGTATTAAAAAATGGAGTCTATTATGATGCTAGAGTTATTACAGATCAGAGTATTTTAGATGAGGCAAAAGGTGAATATTCTTATTCGTGTAATACTTCTAATGCTGATACTAAAGTTGACCGTGTTTCTGTTGATACTATTTTTACTTTGCAAGATGGCTCTGAATATAGAGACGAAAATGGACAACAAGTTATTCTTCCAAAGGATATTTTGCAAGTCCTTTATAAAGAAGTTAGCTGGCCTGAAAAATTATACAATGATTTGTCTATAATTTATAGCGATATTGGAATTGAAAATTTTATTAATAATGGAACTTGGAACAACATAGTTTCTTCTAGTGGTTTCTCCGGTAGTATTTCTGGATCTGTTAATATTCCCACTGCCTTTATTAGCGCTTATGGTATTATTATGTCAGAGTTGTTTTTGGGTAATGTTGAATACAAAGATGAAAACTTAAATACTTCTAAATATTCTTCTATTTATTCTAATGAAACAATTAATTCGCTAATTAAGATTTTGGGGCATGAAGAAAATTATTTTACAATTATTGGGCAAATTGAGGCTTTTAACACCATTTTTAATAATATGATGGCTCAAATTCTTGATGATGCCGCAGAAAGAGAAGGCGTGTCGGTTGAGGACATGGCAGATTCTGTTTCTTTGAATAGTTATAAACAATATTTGGCTTCTATAATTTTATCTACAGAATTTAAAGATTATTTTGCTGACATTTCTAAGGACATTGTTATTTTTAATAAAATTATTTCTGATATTAAAGAAAATGATATCTTTACTGATTATGAAAGTTTGGATAGCGAATATAAAGAGAAGATTCGGGAAGTTTATCAATCTTTTGATAGTGGTAATTTAGCAGCACAAGCTATTTATTATTATATGAATAATATAAATCCTTACCAGCATTCTAAGGTTGGGGATTACGAAGTTGCTGGAACAAACTATCAAATTAGGGCTGCAGAACTTATTGATTATTCTGGTCAAGATATTAACAAACTTGTAACTGATTTAGAAAGCGAAAGGAACAAGG
>CALVJV010000018.1 GCA_944332395.1 uncultured Clostridia bacterium
TGCGATAAATTCATATTTTTTCTAGCATCTAATAGTTTTTTTCCAAAATTCATTTTATCACCTTTTTTACATTATAATTGTTTTTTTTAATACTGTCTATCAATTAAAGTTACATTTAGGTAATAATAATCAACATGTAATTTATAAAGCATTAAATTAATTTTTCTCTGTTTACTAATATAATTGTTTATGTTAAACTAAATCTAGTGAATGGAGGGTTATGATGAGATTAAGGGGAGAAGATGGGGATTTATTAATACAAAAGAAGGTTAGACTAGTTCAAAGTGGGCATTTTAAGGATAATATAGATTCTTTAAACTCAGAAGACATTGATGGAATTAATGATATTGTTTTATTAGACTATATGGGATCGTCAGAGTTTGAATGGGGTTCATTGCCTCGTTCTTTAAGAAGAATGACTATAAGTAAAGATTTTTATAAAGTATTTATATTTGATCAATATAAAGATGAAAATGGTAATCCTTTAAAAGTTTATGCTCCGCATGTATTTTTTGAAAATGTTCAAAGTATAGTTGATAAATTAGTTGTAAATAGTTATGGATTGCAAGAATACTGTTCATTACATAAACATATTGAAAAAAAAGAAAATTGTGGTAATGATCCTTTTTTCGATTTTAAAGATGATAAAAATTTTTGGTGGGACATTGAAAATGATTTTTTTATGTTTTTTGAGCATAGTGACAAAGTTTTAATGGCAATGGAAGCATTAAAAAGAAGAAAATTTGGATATGATGGAAATATTTCTAAAAGTGCATTAAATAAATTAGACTTGGGGTTATTAACTAAACCAAATATACTTAAATATATGAATTGTAATACAACCCTAAAAGATTATTATTATGATGAAAATACACAAATTCATTTTATTGAATTTAGGGAAAATTCTAGTCTAGAAAATATTTTAATGGAAGCCATGATTATTGCAAAGGTTGATAAAGGAACAGTAAGATTTACTATAAATGGTATTTGTTTTAGCATAGATGAAGATACAGAACTTGATGCTATAATTAAAGAATTTGGTATTAATTTAAAGGATAAATGCACATGTTCTGACAAAATTAATCAATTAATAGCATCATATAATTATGAGATTGAGAAAAAAGAAAAACAAAGACAACTTGTTTATGTTTTAAACTTAGTAAGAAATAAGAAATTACAATAATAAATTAAAAAAAGTCGGGATATGTAAATCTCGGTTTTTCTATATTATTCTTTATTTTTTGTTTTTATTTTTAGAATTGCTTAATATAAAAAACTAATCCATTTTAGAATTAGTTATTTATTAAACTCGAAAAGTTCGAGTGGTTTTTTATGGTAGCGACGGTGTGATTCGAACACACGACCTGCCGGGTATGAACTATACGACCGACCATTTTCAACACATCTAAAACCCTTTGTAAATATGGGAAAAGCCCTCATTTTAGCGAAAAACAATAGTTATACAAAGTATCACAAAATATCACAAGTTATTTTCTATTATGGCCACATCTACGGCCACATTTATGGCACAACAAAAAGCCGATACTATTTATACCTAAAATAAGAGTTATATGCTATGCTTATGATGTGCCTTATATTTTATTATAAGGAGGAGCAAAAAATGGACGAAAACGATATAAAAAACTTAAAAGACCTACAATTTACTATAACAAAAAAGTTCAAAGACATTGTTCTTGAAATGGCAACAACTAGGCAAATACTAGACGAGTGCGAACTATCAAAAAAAGATAGGAAACTTTTAGAAAAGCATTTTGAAAAATTGAAAATGATGTTTGCTAAAGAACTTCAAGAACAAAACCCTATACAAGTAGCAATTATTCGTAGTTATTTAAGTAGCAAAAAAGAGATAGACAACTAAAAAACTTTATCTCTTTTCTTCTTGTCTTTTTATTGCCCTTATTTTTTTTAAATATCTTTTTAGTTCCATACTATCATTTTGAGAAAGTCTTTCTTTGGTATAATTGAAAGCACTATCTTGAAATTTTTCAAAAATTGTTTTAGGCACTCGTGTATCGTGCGTAGCAATAAAGGGGTTAACGATAAAAGTTTGACATCTACCTCTTTTTTCTTTTGCTATGATTTTATTTTCTTCTAATTGAGAAATACCAACCTTAAAGGCACTCGGCTTACAATTTGTTAGTGCCATTAACTCTTTACTATTTATTAACCCGTCAAAACGATTATTTTTTGTTTTTACTACATAGCCACTATAAGGATACCACCCTATATGAGAAAGCATTATATCTAATATATCTCTAGCACTAGGGGTTAAGTCCATTTTTTCTAATATTCTATAAGCACCCTCACAAACCATAACATATTTTTTGCCTTTGTTTATTTCGGTAGTTTTATCAAAGTAGTCTTTTTGTTCCTTTGTAACTATATAGATAGTATCGCCCAAGTAAATCTCCGTTACTTCGCCCGTGCTATTATCAACAATATAACTTGTTACTTCTTTTTCTTTCACATTATTTTAACCCCCATAATATAGCCAACTTTTACAACTATATCCTCGTAAAATATAGCCAAGAAAACGACCATTTTTTTATTACTTCCAACCATTGTAAATAAAAGGAAAAGAGGCAAAAAATACATTTTCTTTCTTTTAGTATTTAGAGTTATTACTTTAATCGCATCTACCATAATTTTTTTGGGCATACATACAGCCAATACAATTTCTTTCTACCCCTTGACTTTCTAACCCTCGACAAAACCTTTCCCCAAACAAGCCACTACCACGAGCCATTATTCTTATTTCTTCTTGTATCACTTGACGAACTATTTTCTCAATGTATAATTGTTGCTCGTCTTTGTGAAATGTAGTAGTAGTCTTTGCTTTTTCCTTTTCTTTGCTTTCTTTTTCCCATTGTTCCATAAGTTTTAAGATGTCGGCTTCAAGAGTTTGCTCGAAAACCTTTTCAATGTCGGTTAAGTCAAAGATGTCCTCAAAACCTATCTTGTCAGTTTGTTTCATATAACAACCCCCATAAGATTATTTTTTTCCTTTCATTGATACAATTATAAAAATTGCAAGTAGTCTTTGTTAAGTCTATACTTGTCTTGCATTGATGTAGTCTTTTAGTGTGCTTTCTTCGACTATGAAACGACCACCAACCTTAAATGCTTTTAGTTGTCTTGTTCTAATTAACTTTTGAATAGTCTTAATTGATAGCCCTAAAATCTCGCTTATTTCCTTTGTAGTGTAATAATTCATTGAAACATACCTCCCGTGTCTTGTAGGGTAGCAATAAATACTTACCCTTACTTAAAAGGAAACAACAACAACCAAGAATCCATGAAAGATACTTGTATCACTTTATAGGGTATTAAGCACTCGGATCGAGGCAACAAAAAACACCTCATATTAAGGCAATATAAGGCATTTAAAAAGAGTTAGTAAAAGTATAGTGTAATTGCTATGGTAGTGCTTAAAGGCACACCAAGTCCATATATTCCAGCTTGAAACCTATTGACAATATAAAAAAGTTGTGCGACGCACAACTTCTATCTTTCCATACTACAAGCACTACGGGTGGGGTTAAGTATTTAGGGGCTTGACTTTTCAAAAATCGGTCGCCACCTCGTATATAGATTTACCAATAGTTTTCTAACTCTGCATTGATTTTTTTTATCGTTTCTCTATCTACATTCCCATCAGCATACTCGAAAATTAAATCACAACTATCATTGTTTACTTCTTCGCCCATACCTCTATCATTATAATATATTTTATAGCATTTATTTATTGTTCCACCGATTTTATTTGTTCCACTCATTCTAACCCATAGCATAGGGTAATCTTTTCCGTCATCTTCTATTCTTAATTTCATAACTTTTAAAGCACTTGGATTATAAAAATCGTTTCTTTCTATAAAAGATATAATTGTATTAAATATTTGTTGTTCTTCACTACTTAAATTATTGTTATTGCTATTGTTGGTATTATTTGAAAAATTAAAAATAAATACAACAATTAGAATGATAATTGTAGCAATGTAACTAACAATTCCAAACAAGTTTAATTTATTACTACATAAACTTTTTCTAACAACTAAAGAGGTTATAGTTGCATTTACTATAGCACAAAATATATTTAACAAACTAATAACCGTTATCATAGGAAATAGACTAAAAACCAAAATAATGGCATTTATCCCTAAAAGAATATATAAACTCATTTTATTTTGGTTTACCAATAAAACTACATAAGATATTCCTAACAATATTGCCAAATAACCTATACTTTTGTCTACTATTATACCTAAAATT
>CALVJV010000019.1 GCA_944332395.1 uncultured Clostridia bacterium
TAGGAGAGCTTTTTTTACAAGCCGCAAAAGAAAACATTGAAATAATAAACGCAAAAGCTATTGACAATGACATTATTAATTTTTTCATTTCTCATTTTCTCCTTTATTTTTTATTTCTCAAGTATGATTACATATGTAGCTTTGTAGGGTGCTTGTGTTGATTCATCAATCATGTTAAAGTTCAAATTGACTTTAATTTTCCCTTCAGAAAGCTCTATTGAACTATAATCACAGGCTCCAAAAATTGAGTTTACACTTGCGGCTTCTTTGTTTACTTTGCCTGCATCATACACAATCCAAGAAGCATAACCGTCTAAAAATAATCTATTATTTTTTACTGTCCATTTTAAATTGTTATATTCAAATTCATCAATGTTATCATTTAAAACCACTGGATCTAGTGATGTGGCAAGCCCACACATAGCCTCAACAAAATTGGTCGAATAGGTGTTGTCAGCCTTTAGGTTTAGGTAAGTGTCAACATATGCTGCAATCTCCGGCCACTCTTCAGGTGACTGAAGAACTTGGTCAATTGTTGTGGCTTCCAATAAAGTATTTTTGCCACTTTCGTCACTCCAAATTTCAGCAGATGAAAATTTCCAAGTTCCTACCCAATTTGCGGATTGGTCTTCTGGTTCAGCACTTTTCTTTTTGCAAGCAAAAAAACCGAAAGCAGAGAAGCCAACTATCAAAACCAATGATAAAGATAAAATAAGTTTTTTCATGCGTTCTTCCTCCATACATGTATGATATAAAAAATCTTGTCCTTATGTCAATAAAATTAATCTCACTTTTAAAATTTTATGATTTTTTTGTTACTATAACATATTCAACTTTTTCTATTTGGTTTAGATTTTGATTGAAGTCTTCATAAGAAATTATAAATTTTAATCTATTATCACTTAAAACGATTGAGCAAGAACCAAGACTCGCTAGCACCATATTAACGCTGCTTGTTTGTTTTTGTTGGGTATTTAACAAATCAATCCAACTAACATATCCATTCAAAATTAATTTGTTTTTATGAACGGTCCAATAAAAATCATGATATTCAAGATCAACAGCAGAAGGCGGAGCAGTTGGATCTGGATCGCTTATAAGGGGTTCGAAAATATTAGTAGTATAGCTTCCATCAGATTTAAGATCTATATACATATTTGAATAAATTGAAATGGCAGATGGGTCGCTTCCATCCACAAAGTCTTCAATATTAAATTTTTGTTCAAGTTTGTCATTCAAATAAACTTCTCCATAGTCAAACGTCCAAGTGCCAACAAAGTCTTTAAATTCTGGATCTTTTTTACAACCAGAAAATACAAAAGTTGGAAAACAAACTAAGGTTATAACAAATATACTTAATAAAAATTTTCTCATATTATTACCTCGATTAATTTGTTTTTTCTAAATAGAGCACATATGAAGACGTATATTCAACGTAAGTTTCTTGATTAATTGCATTAAAAAATAATGAAATTATAATTTGTCCACCTTTTAATTCAATTGTATAGTAATTTGAAATAGAAAAAATGGAATTAACTGTGACTATCTCTTTTGAAATTCTGCCTTCGTCATAATTGCTATATATCCAAGAGGCATATCCGTCTAGAAACAATATATTATTAGAAATAGACCAAGTGCAGTTATAATAACCAAAGTCGGAAATATATTCATAAAACACAATTTCTGGAACAAGAGAAGAGGCTAGCCCATTTGTGGCTTCAACAAAATTTGTTTCATAAAATCCATTACTTTTTAATTTAATGTATGTGTCTCTATAAATTCTAAGTTCTTGGTCTGATACTTCTGAATTATTTAACTCTTCTTTTGTGTGTTGTTCTATTAATTGGTTTTCACCTGATTCGTCTGACCAAAATTCGATTTTTGAAAAACTCCAAGTCCCAACCCATTTTTTCATTTCAGCGCTTAAAGATTTTTTACAACCAAAACCCCCAAGTGGTAAGAAAAAAATGAAGAGCAAACCCAAAAACACAATTAAAAACTTTTTCATAAACAAACCTCGTTATTAAAATGATGGCAAAAAGGCGGTCAAAAAACAATTATAAACACATCATTTAAATATTAGCAAATATGAGCGTTCAAGTCAATTAATATGTTGCAATAATTGATTTACAAGAAAAATAATATTAGTTATAATGATCTTAATGAAAAGATATTATTATAGCGGGAATTTAAATGACTCAATAACACTAGATGGTGATGAACACAGGCATCTAAATTTAGTGATGAGAGAAAAGAAAAATGCAGATATTGAAATTTTTAATGGGAAGGGTGATGTTGGTGTATACAAAATTATTGACATAACTAAATCATTTACTACATTAAAATTAATAAACAAAACAAAATTTAAAAAGCCCGAGTTTGATTTTATTTTGGTGAGTGCACCAATTAAAGGAGAAAGACAGGATATTGTCATTAGGCAGGCTGTTGAAATTGGAGTCTCCGAAATAATATTTTTGCAAACAGAACACTCTGAAGCCAAAATAGATCAAAAAAAATTAGAAAAACTAGAACGGCAAGCCGTGGAAATGTGTAAACAATGTAAAAGAGCATTTTTGCCTAAATTTTCAATTAAAAAATTTGAAGACTTTGAACCAAAAGATAATTCTATTGTTTTAGTTGGCAGTTTTATGGCTAGCAAGCATATATCAGAATTAAGCAAAGACGACTTTAAAGATAAAAATATTTATGCTGTCATTGGTCCAGAAGGTGGATTTTCGAAAAAAGAAGAATACATATTTTCAAAAAAAGAATTTAAAAAAGTGTTATTAGGTGCAAATACATTAAGAGCTGATACGGCGAGTGCTGTGATTTTGGGATATATAAAATGCATAAAAAAGTGGTAAAAAACATGAAAAATACATCAAAAAACGAGAAAAAGTTAGAAAAAAAACAAATAATTTCAATAATTACATTGGGTTGTAAAGTCAATCAATATGAGAGTGATTCAATAGCAAATGCATTGAGCGGCTTGGGATTTATTGTTAAAGTTGGACTAGAGTATGCAGATAAATATATTTTAAATACATGTGCCGTAACCAATGAAGGCGAAAGAAAATCTAGGGGAATAATTGCAAAAATTTTGAAAATAAATCCAGATGCTCAAATATATGTTTGTGGTTGTGCAATGCAATATGCTCCAGAAAAAATTTCTGAAAAAAAGAATGTCGTCTATGGAGTTGGCGTTTCAAATAAAATGAGTATTGTTGAAGCTGTTGTGAAAAACAAAACGGGAATAAAAATATATCCCATTCCATTAAAGTATGAAGATAATATGAGAAGTTTACAAACAAGAACGCGAGCGTTTGTAAAGATTCAAGATGGCTGCAACGCATTTTGTTCGTATTGCATTATTCCATATTTAAGGGGAAGGAGCCGTTCAAGAACACTTGCGTCAATATCGGAGGAATTAGACTCAATTACAAGTAATGAAATAGTTTTTGCAGGTGTGAACCTTCAAGAGTATGGTTGTGATTTAATAGAAAAACCAAGTTTGGTTGATGTTGTAAAACTAATGAAAAACAAAAGCGCAAGGTTTAGATTTTCATCATTAGAGATGGGGAGCATAACTGGTGAATTGCTTGATGTATTGGCTGGTATGGAAAATTTTTGTCCGCACTTTCATTTGTCAATGCAAAGTGGCAGTAATTCAGTGTTAAAAAGAATGAATAGGAAATATACAAAAGACGAATATTTGAGAACTATAAAAGAAATAAGAAAACGATTTCCAAATGCTGGAATAACCACAGATGTGATTGTTGGATTTCCTGGAGAAACGGAAACAGAAGCCGAGGAAACAAAAAGAACAATAGACAAAGCAGATTTTTTTGAAATGCACATTTTTCCATTTTCAAAAAGAGAAGGAACTATTGCTTCAAAAATGATTGATCAAGTAGATGGAGAAACAAAGAAAAAAAGAGCAAAAGAATTGCATGAAATAGCTGTTCAACAAAAACAGAACTTTTTGAAAAAACAAATTGGTAGTATGGTTGAGATTATCGTAGAAAAAAATTTGCAAAATAATATGGTTGAAGGATATGCAAAAAACTATGTTCGAGTTGTTGTTGAAGGGGTGAAAAACGCCAATGTTGGTGATATTATTTATGGCATTGTTGAACGGTGCGATTCCGATTTTGTTTATGCAAAACATCAAAAAAATAGCAATAATGGAGGTAATTGAATGGGAAAAAGCAACAAAAACAATAAAACAACAAATATTAATATAAATAGTGATTGCGTTTTTTGTAAAATAGTAAACGGAGAAATACCCGCAAAAAAGGTTTATGAAGATGAGAATGTGATAGCATTTTTAGATATTGCAGAGGATTATCCAAATCACACACTGGTAGTTCCAAAGAGTCATTATACTAACTTTGTAAATTGTGAGAAGGAGGCTCTTCAAAATGTTATGAATGCAGTAAAAAAGATTTCTCAAGGATACATATCAAGTGGTTATACTGGTGTAAATGTTTTTATAAACAATGGAAAAGATGCTGGTCAGTCAATTGATCATTTTCATGTTCACATTATTCCCAGAAAACAAAGTGATGGGATTGTTTTATTTTAACTCAAAATAATTTATAAAAAATAGTTGAAAAATTTTTTATTGAGAGTATAATATCTATGGTAAGGAGATTTTTTATTATGGCAATGATTGAACCACCAATAGAGGTTTTAATAGACAAAGCAGGAAACAAATATAGGTTAGTAACTCTATTATCAAAAAGAGCAAAGGAGTTGCTTTTAACAAGGCCAGACTTCTTTTTGGAAAACATGAAAATAAAGCCACTAGAATATGCAAGCAAAGAATTTTATGAAGGAAAAATCAGAGAACCACAAAAAAAGCAAGGACTTGGTTCATTGAATTAATTTCTCTTTGCTATCTTCCCAAATTAGCGAGGAATTAATAATGATAGCTAAAGTTATTGTTGATATTGCATCATCAAAAGTTGACAAAGTGTTTGATTATCTTTGTCCTTTTTTTGTTTCAGTTGGAGACGAGGTTTTAGTCCCATTTGGCTCCAGGAAAATGAAAGGTTTAGTTACCGACATTGTAGAGCAAAGCGAGGTTGATGAAAATAAGTTGAAGCCAATTCTAAAAAAACTTGAAAATGGGGTTGATAAAAAAACAATAGAATTGGCAAAATTTATATCAACAAATTATTATGTTGGAATGGCTGATGCTTTAAGGTTGTTTTTGCCTAGGCTCATAACGGCCGAAAAAACTAAATCAAAGTTGGGTTTTGTTGTTGAACTTGATGATAGAAAAAAAGCAGAAACATATTTAAAAACTTTAAATAACAAAAGCAAAGTACAAAGAGAAATAATAAATTTTATGTTAAAACATAATAGTTGCGCCTGGGACATGATTTCCAAAAATTTCAGTAGAAGTTCCATAAATTCACTAATAAATAATGGTATTTTGTCTAAAAAAACGTGCATTTTAAGAAGGGCTCCAAAAGTTGATATAATTGATAACCGATCAAAAATTTTAAACAAACAACAAAAAAATGCTGTTACAACTATTTTGTCAGAAACAAATTTTTATTTATTGCATGGTGTAACTGGAAGTGGAAAAACTGAAGTATATTTATCGGTTGCACAAGAAATGATTAATAATGGAAAATCAGTTTTAATTTTGGTTCCAGAAATATCACTAACACCGCAAATGTTAGGGCTAGTTAAATCTAGATTTAAGGATTCAGTTGCCGTTTTGCATAGTGGATTATCCAATGGAGAACGATTTGACGAGTGGAAAAAAATTCAATCTGGTATGGTGAATTTGGTAATAGGCGCAAGGTCGGCCATTTTTGCGCCTATTAAAAATTTAGGACTAATTGTTGTTGATGAAGAGCATGATGATTCATATAGGTCTGACACTAATCCTAGATATGATACAAGGATTGTGGCAGAAAAATTAGCTGAATTAGAAAATTGCAGTTTAATACTTGGGAGTGCAACTCCATCACTTGAAAGTTATACCAAAGCACTTTCTGGTTATTACAAACTTATTGAAATGCCAGAGAGGGTAAATAATAAAAAAATGCCAACTATCGAAATTGTTGATATGACCAAAGAATTTCAGCGAGGTAATACGGGTGTTTTATCTCATGCCCTTGAAGAAGAGATAAAAAAAGCATTAGATAGAAATGAACAGGTGATGTTGTTTATTAATAGACGAGGATATAACTCGTTTTTGCAGTGTAAAAACTGTGGGTGGGTTGCAAATTGTCCCGATTGTGATGTTTCACTTGTATATCATAAAGCCGAAAATGTATTAAAATGCCATTTTTGTGGGAATAGGTATAAAATGTTTTCTGTTTGCCCTGAGTGTCAAAACGAAAATTTAATGGTTTCAAATTTTGGAACTCAAAAAATTGTCGAAGAAGTCCAACAAAAATTTGCTAATGCTAAGGTTATAAGAATGGATAATGACACCACTAGAACAAAAAATGCGCATGCTAAAATTTTAAGTTCGTTTAGGAATAAAGAAGCTAATGTATTGGTTGGAACTCAAATGATTGCAAAAGGTCATGATTTTCCACTGGTATCACTTGTTGGTATAATCGATGCTGATATTTCTTTGCATCAAACATCTTATAAGGCTGCAGAAAAAACTTTTTCTTTAATTACTCAAGTTGCAGGAAGGGCTGGTAGATCATTGGTTCCTGGAAAGGTGATATTGCAAACCAGAAGTCCGAATCATTATTGTTTTAAGTTTGCTAAAAATTATGACTATATTTCATTCTTTAAAAAAGAGTCTAATTTACGAGAAGTGACTAAATATCCGCCATTTGCAAAAATTTTGAGAATTTTAGTAAAATCATTTGACCAAGAAGTTGCAAAAAATGCTGTAATGAGTTATTATAAAAAAATAAAGGACCTGCAAATAGAAAACAAACAAGATTTTTTTTATTTAGGTATAATGAAATCTCCAGTAGGCAGAATAGAAAAACAATATAGATTTCAGGTTCTTATGCGCATAAGTGCTTCAAGCGAACTTGTGCCACGAATTTATAATATAGTAAAATCAAATCAACCTAAAAACGCAGTAGTGTTTGTTGAAATAAATCCTACAAATTTAAGTTGATTTTATGGAGAAGATCTTGGCAATTAGGAAAGTAATAACAATTAATCAGGATATAGAATTTTTAAGGAAAGTGTCAAAACCTGTTACTAGTTTTGGTTCAAGTTTGAATACTCTTTTAGATGATATGTGGGACACCTTAGAAAAATACAATGGTGCGGGTTTATCTGCTGTGCAAATTGGTGTGCTAAAGCGTGTATTCATAATAAATATAAAAGAAAATATTGAATTTATTAACCCTGAAATATTAGAAATTAGTCAACTAGAAAAAAAAGAAATGGAGGGGTGCCTCTCTGTTCCTAAAGAATATCATAAGATAAATAGACCAACATGGGTTAAAGTTAGAGCGCAAGATAGAAATGGTAAAACTTTTGAAAGGATTTTTAAAGGATATCAAGCTCGTGCAATATGCCACGAAAATGACCATTTAGATGGCAAACTTTATATTGATTTATTGACAAAAGAGGACGAAAAAAAATGAGAATTATTTTTATGGGTTCACCAGAATATGCAATTGAATCTTTGGCAGCTTTATTAAATTCAAAACATCAGGTTATTGCAGTTGCTACACAACCAGATGCACCAAGTGGAAGAGGGCACAAGTTAGCTCCCTCGCCTATAAAAAAGTTCGCACAATCAAAGGGAATACCAGTGCTTGATTATCCTAAAATTAGTCGTGATGGAATTGCCGAAATAAAGGAAATGCAACCAGATTTAATAATAACTGTAGCTTATGGTCAAATTCTATCTGGCGAATTAATTTCCGTTCCAAAGTATGGAGTTATAAATGCGCATGCTTCAATTTTGCCTAAATTTAGAGGTGCAAGCCCTATACAGGCTGCAATAGCAGCGGGTGAGACAGAAACCGGAATCACCATAGTTCAAACTGAGTTAGGATTGGATACTGGAGATATTATTTTGATTAAAAAAACAGAAATTGGAGAGAATGAAACAGCCGGGGAATTGGCAAATAGATTGGCAAAATTATCGGCTTCGGCAATACTTTCTGCATTAGAATTAATAGAAAATGGCAAGGTAAGACCAAAGCCACAAAACCATGAAGATGCGTCAATTTCTACCAAATTGACAAAAATTGATTCAATAATTAATTGGAATAGGCGAGCAAAACAAATTATGCTACAAATTTTAAGTCAAAATCCTTCACCGATTTCAAGAAGTAACATTGAAGGCATGCAGGTGAAAATTTATAGGGCAGAACTAGCTAAAGGGTTAGAAAATACCAATGTAAAACCTGGGACAATAGTTGAGCCATCTAGCGCAAAAAATGGTGTGTTTGTTCAATGTGGAAATGGTGTTCTTGAATTAAAAGAAGTTTCAATTCCCAATGGCAAAGCCATGGATGCAAAAAATTTAATGATGAGTGACAAGCTTAAAATTGGGATGTGTTTTGACCAATTTTCGATGGGGTTTGAAAATTAGCAGTTGATTGGGAGGCACAACATCTAGTGAGTACAAAATCAAAGATACTACATGATTATGATTACAATGAACTTGTAACTTTGGTTGATGGTTTTGGCGAAAAAGTTTTTAGAGCAAAGCAACTTTTAGATTGGTTAATTAGCTACAAAAATGAAAATGAGATAACTAATATTCCCAAAAAATTTTTGCAAGATTTGGCAAGTCAGGAATATATTTTTTGTCCATTAGAAATTTATAAAGAATTTAAAGGTAAAGATGCGACAAAATTTTTATTAAAAACAACTGATTCACAGCTAATAGAATGTGTATTAATGCAATATAATCATGGAAACACGCTTTGTGTATCTACTCAAATTGGTTGCAGAATGGGTTGCAAATTTTGTGCATCTGGAGAGTCCGGATTAATTCGCAATTTAAGTAATGGAGAAATTTTAGCACAAGTTTTATTGGTTAATAGGTGGTTGAACGACAAAAAAACAGATTTAGGCAAGAATTCATTTGAAAGAATGATAACAAATGTGGTATTAATGGGTAGTGGAGAGCCGTTTGATAATTATCAAAATGTTGTAAAGTTTTTGAAGCAAATAATATCGCCACAAGGTCTTTGTATTTCTCCAAGAAATATATCATTATCAACATCTGGGTTAGTTCCAGGAATAATTAAGTTTGCAGATGAAGGATTGCCAGTTACATTATCAATTTCTTTACATGCCACTACAGATGAAAATAGATGTAAGATTATGCCAATAGCCAAAGCATATAAATTAAAAGAATTATTTTCTGCAATAGATGAATATGAAAATAAAATTGGCAGGCGAGTGTGTTTTGAGTATATGGTTACACCAGAAAATTCAACAATTAAAGATGCGGAAAGACTGGGTAAATTATTATCAGGAAAAAATTGTTTTGTTAACTTGATAGTCCCTAATTTTACTCACGGTCAGGCGCAAACCACAACAAAGGAACAAGCATACAAATTTGGTGGCATGCTAAAAAAATATGGTCTAACAACCACCATTAGGCGTAGTTTAGGAGCTGATATAGAGGGCGCATGTGGACAACTAAAAAGGCGAATACTTAATGAGGATAAAAAATAAATGAGCCAATTTCAGAAAGGTAAAATCGTTAAGATAATAAATGGATCAGCAATAGTAAAGTTACAAAAGCAAAAACTTGAATGTGCTTTTAGAGGCAAACTCCGCGCACAAAATCAAACAATTTTGGTTGGGGATTATGTGGAATGCGATGTTAATAACTCGACAATTGAAATAGTCTGTAAAAGAGAAAATCAGTTGTTAAGACCGCCAATTGCTAATGTTGACCAGGTTTTAATTGTTTTGGCGCCGAAGCCCAAGCCAGATTTCTTTTTGGTGGATCAAGTAATTATAAATTCAATACAAAATGATGTTAAACCAATATTAATTTTGAACAAAAAAGATATTTCTGACGAATACTTTTTAAGAGATGCAAAAGAGCAATATGGTGAAGTAGTTTCAAAAATTATTGAAACGAGTTTTGTTGATAACATTGGCGTGAACAAAATTAAAAAATTATTGAAAGGGAAAACGACTGTTTTAATAGGACAAAGCGGAGTTGGAAAATCTACATTATTAAATTTAATTTGTCCTGATGTTAAACAAGAAGTCGGGGAACTGTCTAAAAAAATAGAACGGGGTGTTAATACTACACGCTCTAGTGAAATATTTGATGTAATATCAGGAGGCGAGATAATTGATACGCCTGGTTTTTCGCTGTTAAGTTTACCAAATATAGAACCAAGTAAATTAGCGAGTTTTTACGCAGATATTGAAAAATTCACTCATGATTGTGCTTATAGTACATGCGATCATATAAGGAAAAAGGCCTACGAGTGTGGAGTGATGAGAGCTGTTGAAAATGGCAAATTAAATCCAAAGCGATATGCTAGATATGTTGAGTTATACAATATGTATAAGATTGAGTGGGCAAAGAGATATAAATAAACAGGAGGAAACATAAATGTCAATAAGAATAACCAGAATTTCACCATCAATAATAGCGACGAATTACAAAGATCAAGATCAACTTGAAAAAACGATTGCTTTATTAGAGCGATCGCAGGCTTCAATGATTCATTTAGATGTTATGGACGGAATTTATGTAAAGAACAAAACATTTGATGAAACGTTTGTTGACGAACTTAAAAACAAAACATGGCTAATGCTAGATGTTCATTTAATGGTAGACAAACCCGATGAAGTTGTTGATAAGTACATAAAGGCCGGAGCAGATATAATTAGTGTCCATTTTGATAGGTGTAAAAATTTAGTAGAAACATTAAAAAAAATAAAGGCAAAAAATGTTTTATCTGGAGTTGTAATAAATCCCAAAATTCCAACTATAAAGCTAAAAGATATATTAAAAACTGGATTGGTTGATATAGTGTTGGTTATGGGGGTTGAACCAGGTGCCTATGGCCAAACATTTATTCCGGGTATGGGCGAGAAGGTCGCAGAGTTAAGAGAAATGGATAAAAATGTATTAATTGAATTTGATGGTGGTGTAACATTACGAAATGCTAAAATCCTAAGAAAAATGGGCGCAAATATTTTAGTTTCTGGAAGTGCAATTTTTCAGTCAAAAGACCCCAAAAAGACAATTAAGCAATTAAGAAAGTAAAATAGCACCCATTAGTCAATGCCGTTTGAAACTAGCAGTATTTACTAAGAAATAAAGAGCATATTTTAGGAGCTTTCCTAGAGTATGCTCTTTTTCTAAGTGTTTTGTGGGATGTATTTGTTAAATTAGATACTTTGCTTATTAGAATAGTTGATTAATTTTAGATTACCAAGTAAACTTCATAGACTTTATTCGTTGTTTTAGTTGTTCCACCTTTGAATTTACGAGTTGATGTAAATATTTCAGTAAAGAGTTTTTTAGATGTGGTTTCGGTTTTAGAGATGTTGGTGTTTAGTGAGTAGTTTAGGGATATTTCTATTTTGTTCTCATAGACATTGACTTTTTGAATAAATAGTTCAATGGCTCTATCTGGGCATTGTTTCATTGTAAACTTAAAATAGTTTTGTATATCTTCTTTTGTGAGTTCAAATTGTTGTTTAGATTGTTCAATTATTAGTTTTTCTTGCAAGTCTTTCTTTTGACGTTCTAGTTCTTCAAGTCGTTGCTTTGTGGTATCTGTAAATATTCCTTTTTCAATAGCAGACATAATGTTTGAAATTGAAGTATTAGTTTTTTGCAAATTATTTTTAAGTGAGTTTAATGAGTTATTATTTCCAACTCTTTTTTTGTGTATTTCAAATATTTTTTCTGAAATTTCATTTAAGTTTTTTGGAATGTTGAATTGAGATATTAAAAATTTGTCTATTATGTTTTCTATAAAGTTCTTGTCTATTATCCCAGTTAAACAGTTTTTCTTTTTGGTTGTTATACATTTGTAATATCTAATAGCATTTCCGTTTGAAGATATTGCAGACACTGGATACATTTTGCGATTGCAGTTACCACAATAAATTTTGTCTTTAAGTCTAAATATTTCGTGGTTATCTTTTCGGCAACCATATTTGTTAGCATCTAATTTCACTTTTACTTTTTCAAATAGTTCTTGAGATATTATTTGTGGATAAATTTTATCGTAAACTCTGTTATTAATTTTACAAATACCAGTGTAATATTCATTTTTTAGATAATGTCTTATTGTTTCTGGAATAAATTTCTTGCCATTGTTAGTAATATTTTCTTTTTCAAAATCTCTAGATATTTGAAGTATTGTTTTACCACTTGCATAATCTTCAAATATTCTTGTTAAAATTTGTTTTTCATCTTCGTTTACTTTTAACATTTTGTTTTCCTTTATATATCCAAAAGGTACTGAACCGATTACATGTCCTTTCATTCGAGATTCGTGTAAGCCACGACTAACTTTTTGAGCAAGTTCTTCACTAAAATATTGGTTCATACCTTCTAGTAAAGATTCAAGTAATACTCCTTCTGGTGTTTCTGGAATGTTTTCCATAGCAGAGAGTAGTTTTATTCCGTTATCTTTCAAATGTTTTCTGTGAATTGCTGACTCGAACTTATTTCTTGCAAATCTATCTAATTTGTAAACTAACACATAGTCCCACTTTTTATTGTTGCTATCCTTTAACATTTTTTGAAAGGATTCTCTGTTATCTGTTGTTCCAGAAATTGCTCTATCAATGTAACTATCTACGATTATTATATCGTGCTTTTTAGCATAGTCTTCGCAAACATGAACTTGACCTTCGATAGACTGCTCAGTTTGGTTAGTGCTGGAATATCTTGCATATATTACTGCTGTTTTCACTTTGTTTTTTCTCCTTTTATTAAGTTTTATTTTTGTCTTTCGACAGAGCGAAAAGAAACGAAAAGGGATTAAAATTCTTTTGTTTGTAATTTTTCTTTTCTTGTCAAGGGTTGTGAAACAATACATTTTACCCTTGACAAGAAAGAGTTTTCGTTTATGCTCTGTAACCGAAAGACAATCAATAAGCTTTGGGTAGTTTATCTATGAGAGATTTATCTTTATTCGGTTGTCCTAAAACTTCGCCAGTTTCAAAATCTAGGCATTTGAAGTCGTCAAAAAGTAAAATTTTTCTATCTTCTTGACCTATTTTGCAAACAACGTCATCATCTAAAATATCTGCAACAAAATATGTTTGTAAGTGCTTTGAATAGATAACTTTTTCACCAGTTTTGCGAATGTATTTCATAATATATTTGACTGCATCATTTACGCCAACATTGTTGATTATCTTTTTGAAATCGTTCCTACCAAATCTCTCTAAAAAGAATGTGTTTGGATGAGTAATCTGCATTTGGTGTGTTTTAGTGGAGTAATCCTTTGTTTCAATAATCTCGCCAACCATTTCAGCAATTACAAATATTCCATGAAAATGCAATCTCTCTAGTTTTGGACTTCGTTCAAATACACCAATATATTTCCAGTTTTTTCTATGGGATAAATGTCTTAAACAAGTAAGTAATTTCTTTCTAAATTCTTCTTCGGTTAGTTTGTTTCCGTCATAGGTAAAAGTACAAAAGTGTGTCCATTGTTGCAGTCCAATCTTTCTATACAATCTCGTAAGTCTAACTATTTTATTTCTTGTTTCTTTTTCAAGTGTAGTTTTTACAATCTCTTTCGCTTTTTCTTCGTCTTTAATTTCTTCATTTATCTTTTCAATAACTTTTTCAGTTTTTTCTTTCTTTGTTCCAGTCTCAGATTTGTATAACTCTTTAACTTTTTCTTCGGTTTCGTTTTTAACTCGCTTTTTGCCATTTTTTCGTTTCTTCCATATTTGTTTTTTAGGTGGTATTCCAATAAAATGACTACCATCAAAATATACTTTAGTTTTGGGATAGTCCATATTGCACCTCGTACTTTTTGAAAAGCATAATCTGATTTAACATTGCAACAAAAAATTCATTGTCTAG
>CALVJV010000020.1 GCA_944332395.1 uncultured Clostridia bacterium
ATTAGTTCTATCCTACAAATATTAATTTTAACACTAGCCATTGTAATGATAATTTGGGGTGTTTTATGCTTTTTAAAAAGTATTAATATGTTTGAAAAATTTCCAAACAAAATATTTTCGGTAGAGACAAAAACAATAAGTGAAATATTAATTTACATATACTCTGGTTTAAATATTATTTTATTGACATTTATGATAATATTAACCGTAAAAAATTCTCAAAGTTTTGAAGGAATAACATCAGGAGTACGATTCTCTGCGGGCATATTCTTAACTTTAATTGCTTCTATACTTTCAGTTATTAGTCTAAAGTTATTACAAAAAAAATATGCTAATACTGATATACTTGATGAATATATATGCTCTAAATGTGGTAAAAAATCAAAATCTGGAGATCTTTTTTGTAATAAATGCGGAGGCCAAATAATAAAAAGTCCAGAATTTACTAATTCCCCAACCCCCAATGATGACAACATAATAAATAATAAAGAAAGATAGGATTCTCCTATCTTTCTTATTTTTACAACTATATAATTAAAAAAAATATATTTATTCAGCTCCAGACTCATCTTCATCACTTTTCTTAAACAAACGTTTTAACTTTCCGAACAACCCATTATTTTTTTTATTCTCTGGATGGTTTAATGCTTCGATACCCAGTTCTTCACAAACCGCCTTATCCTTCTCTTCCATTTTTTTCTTTATATTATTACAATACTCTGATACTTCAAAAAAGTCACCAAAAACGAGTGATGTCTTTTTCTTTTCAATAAATATCTCTTGAATAAAACTTCGAATAGCTCCAATAAACTCCTCATCTAAAAACTTATGAGATGGTATTTCTACATATTTTAAAGGATCATGAAGCAGAATCTTCTTCCACTCAGGCAAACTATATTCTTTATCAATTTGTTCAGATACTTTAATATCTTTAAAATCATTATCATCTTTTTGCATATTCATTTTCCTTCTTTAAATTAATTATATAATAAAAATTTATTTTTGTCAATTTATAACAACATTATAATATTTAAAATAATCTATGTGAAAATTTACTTTAAGTCAAAGCTAATTAATAAGTAAAATTTAAATTTTATATACACTAAGTCTAATATAATAGCATTTTTAATTGCTTTTGCAATTTTTGTTTTTAACAAAAAAACTATCGCCAAACAATGCTCTGCTGTTAGTATTACTGATCAAAATAATATAATAATAAATCATCAAAATTCCCCAGATGATACATTTAGAAGCTGGCTTATATATCCAAATAACATTCAAGGGCTTGGTGCCGATGGTGTACTAACAAAAGATGAATTAAGCTTAATTAATAAAATAAATATTACATCTGAAGATCAAAAAATTAATGACTTAACAAGAATAGAACACTTTTTTTGCATTTAATACTTAATCGTAAACAATCATGATTACTCTATCTAATTGTTACTAATAGATACAAAAAACAAATTAAAAGCCCCACCCATTAAGCGCAACTTTTTAGTTAAAAAAATAAAAACATATTACAACCTTGACTATAATCAAATAAAATTTTACAACTATAATGAAATAGGTTTGGTATTAACCGAATATAACTCTTTAATAGCAAAAATACCGAGTTTGAAATAGAGTCAATTATAAACAACAAATCGTCTGAGATTTTAAACGACAAAAAAGAGAGTTCTTTTCCTCTTTTTTTTGCTATTTTGATATTACTAATATCAACTATTATGCTAGTTATAATAAAAAAGATATAAACAAACAATTGTTTGACATTAATATTTTTGTATTATAGAATACAAAAGATAGGAGATTCAAATGAAAAAAATAAAGCTAATTACAATTACTTGTACCTTTTTAATTGTTGCTGGAATATTTTCAACACTTTTTTTAAGCGAAAAAATCGGAGATAGAGTTTCTCAAATTATAACCATATCAACAGCCTTAATTGGCGCCGTTGCTCTATTCCTGCAATTTAAAAGAGACAAAGATATAAATGAATCCAGTTTCATCTTGGAATTTTGGAAAAGTTTTTCTCAAAATGACGATTTGCAACAAATAATGCTTAAATGTGACAATATGTTAAATAACAAAGAAAATCAATTTGTAAAAGAAGACTATTCTTCTATTGTAAAATATGCACAATGGTTAGAAGCTTTTTCTAGTTTGATAAATAGAAAAGTCGTTTCTATCAACTCAATAAATGATATGTACAATTATATGTTCTTTGTTTTCACAAACAACCAATACATACAAAAATTAGAACTAGAACCAAACAAAGAATATTACAATGGAATTTACCATGCATATGCTGAATGGATAAAATTTTTAAATAAAAAGAACTTACCTATTATTGGCAAAGACCATCCGTTAATTAAAGAAAACTAAATATCTCTTTCTTCACCAGAAATTGAATATCCCCCATCTGAAGAATCATCTTCATCTAGAAAAAAATCTTTAAAAATCTTTTTGGTTATAGTTTTTCCAAATGTCTCACGAATTAATTTAATCAGTTTTCCTCGGTCATTTATTAACAATTTATCAAATAAAGCCCTTATTTCAGAATAGGTTAAAGAATTTAGTCCTAAAATTTGTATAAATAAAAACAATTCTTCATCGGGAATCCAACTAATTATCCGTTCCTTTTCCTGAGGTTTAGCAATAATTTCTTTTTTAAATTGTTCATAAATATTTATTCTCTTTTTTCTATCTATTTTCAACAAAACATTTTTTAGAAATTTCAAATTATAAGAAGAATTATCCAACAAACAAAAGAAATCAACATATTCCGCATTTTCTAACTTAGACACAAAATCCACAGCGACGTTAATAGAAATATTTCGAACATCAAACTTCTGTATAATTTTTTCATCATCTTTCACACCATCGTAAACTTTATTTAAACAATCTAGGCTGTTTAAATAAGCCGGCAAACAATTAAAAAGAGCCACTGCGTCTTCAATTGGAATTTGATCAAATAAATTTAATATATCCTTACCACTAACCTTATAGATTGGTAAAAAAAGTAACATTTCCCGCAATCTACTTTCAAGCAATTTTAAATTAAAAATTTTCTTATCATCTCTATATGTATTATCAAATTCTTTACATGTAAATAAAATAGCCGTCAAGATTACATCTAAATCAAGATTATCTGTATCTATTATTTTCGCAAATTCTTCAAAATCTGTTGTATTTAATCTTGTAATTAACACACCAAGGCTTTGCGAACTAAAATGTTCAACGCCTATTTCACTTAATGCACCTAACAATAAGTTTTGGGGCAATCTATCTATTATCGATTCCAGAATTTGTTCACTCATACATTCAGACGGAATTAAATCTATTACTTCAAAAAAAATGTTTTTATCATCAATGTTTTTAAAAATATTATAAAAAATCTTGTCCGTTAACCTGTCTTTTGGAATCAATTTTAATATGGGAATAATGTTTTTTTCGTCGCATTTGCTGAAAAAATCTATAAAAAAAGCTTCTCCTTTGTATTTGTCGTCTATCTTTTGCCATATTTGAAGCAACTTTTCGCTAGAAGCCCTACGCAAAGCGATCCCCAATAAATTTACTCGACTTTTACTATTTAATAAATCCTTTAAAATAAAGTCTATTTTATCATCAGGCACTTTTTCCAACGCCACAGCGATTGTTTCTGTTGTTCTTTTTGACTTAGGCATCATTTGATAAACTAAAAATGCATGTGGGGAATCGATTTTTTCTAATAATTTAACATATACACTTTCGCTCCTATCCTTTTTTGGAATTGACAAAAAAAAGTCATACATTACTTTATCCGAATCAAAGGTAAACAATTCTAAATATGTAGAATATATATTTGCAGTTCTATGTTTTGGGGGAATTAATTTAAAACAGTCCTCTAAAATATCAACTGGAGCGTTCTCTAACAAATAAGCATATTTTTTATCATCTATGTGTTTTTTTTCAGTAATTTGAAATAACTTTTCGTAGTTTTTTAATGAACCATCTAAATAATCAAAAACTTTATACCAAATTTCATCCTGTGCTAACAATTTGGCAGGCATGAATTCTAATACACGAGCATCTAAAAAAACCGCACTGGTCCAAAAAGAAATTCGTCTTTTGGGTAGTTTGTCAAAAAATTCATTAACCTTATTTTCTTTAAGAGCAACTGCCAAATAGATTAACATCTCATCGGCGCCACTTTCAATTAATTCTCTTATCTTTAATTTCTTTTCGGCGTCAAAATCTCCCTCTTTTAACAAATCAATTAATTTTTCGTTCAATAATTCTTCATAACCAAAATCATAAGGTTTTACCCTATTAAACGGACCTTTTATCAAAACTCTATCGGCTAACCTATTAATCGCTAAATAAAGACTTTTTATTAAAGTTTCATAGTTTTTTTCATCTATTTTATATTTGCTTTTTCTCTTAAAATCCACATCTGATTTTAATTCATAACAATTCCTGCTTATTCCGTAATTTTTTACCAGAAAATTTTCAATTTTGCTATGAGGAATGTAAATTGCATCATATCTTAAAGAATGCTTATTATAATAATCAATGCAATCTTTTGTGGGGTCACAAAAAAATGTATCACTTATGTTGTATATAGGATCATCAATATTTACAGAAACCATCAAATGTCCAGGAATCGAAAACATTGAAGCATCTATTTCAAGTCTTCTCAACAGTTCCACAATAAGATAACTAAAGCCAACGCAAACCATATACTGCGGATCTTCTTTTCTCCCCAACACAGGGATTAACAACCTTGAATCGGATATATCAATTAATGAATCCTTATAAAAAAAGTTTGTTGCAAGAATATATGAATAAACATATTTCTCGGTTGGAGATAGCGGCCGATCATTTATTCTACTCCCATTTATCAGATCAACCCAATAATTTAATTTATCACTCGCTCTTATTGCCTCATTTATAGTAAAACCTTTTTCAAACTTTATTTTATCATATTCATTATCGTTTAGAAGTTCTCGCAAAATTTGTATGTTTTTCAAAAAACAATTTTTCTGTTCTACATTCATTAATTGATAATGCTCTTCATTACAACCTAAAAGCCCCGTTCTCATATTTGCCCACATATCAGGCGTTAAATAATCAATAACGACTGAATTAAAATTTAATTGACAAAACAAATTAGCATTAATAAAATCATTTATTAGCCAATCATATTTAATATGCAAAACTTTTCCATCTATATAAAATTTTTTAATTTGATTTTCCACAACAAAATTATAACTTGTGCACAACTAAACGTCAATACCCAAATAAAATTATTTAATAGAAAAAATACTCTTTAGGTTTTATCAAATCAATCTCTAATTTCAAACAATTTTTTATATTCAGCGTTTTCACATAGGTCTGAAGAACTAAATGGAATTTCCTTTTTGTGTTTAATTCTAAAATTCCGCCAAATTTTATATAAATTAATAACTTCAATATATGAATTATAATATTTTATCAATTCTAAATCTTGAACAGCTTTATTATTTACGACTGCAAAGAATCTATAGTTAAATAATGCATCAATGTCTAAAATAGACACTGTTCCTTTGCGTACTAAAGAAGCTAAAGTCATACACCAGGAAAGATAATTCTCAATTTTTAGCATGTAATATGGTTTTGATAATTCTTTGTATAAATCAAAATCGACATCGTCAACTGATTTTTCAATTAAATTAAAGATCTCCAAACAGTCATATGTTTCATAAAATTGTTTGCTAAATTCCAATAAGAAAGATGCCTTATTAATTTCTTTATCTTTTTTAAATTGAAAAAAAAGAGCAACTGCACCAATAACTGCCGTTATGGTTGTTGTAACAGATGCAATTACTGTATTGTATTCCGTTAAAAAACTAGAAACCACTATTCCAATTACAATTAAAGCTGTCGCCAAAATCACTGAGTAAGATTTAAAACTATTCATAACCATCTCCAAAAAATTAATAACTCTAAAGCATCATGATATCTAATAAATTCTTTATCGCATTGTAACACAAAAAACATGAATAAACAAACAAAATGTAATGTTATTTCTAATATAACAACAATCATATACTCTATAATTGTCCAATTAAATTAACTTTCTAATTAACGTAAAATATTGAGAGAAAAACTTCTTTTAAAACAAATAAAAAGCCAAAATCCTATAAATTTAAACTTTTATATTATTACACAACCCACAACAAAAGTACATTAAACGAACCATTCTATTTTAGAAAGCCAATAACTAATCATTTTATTTATTATTGCTTTTGTTTAGCGTAATTATTTAATTCATTAATATCTTCTAAAAATTTTTCTATATTATAAAGTTTAAAACATGACATCGCTTTATCATCAAAGCTCATCATTGCAGTTGATATTGATTTTTTTATGGCGTTATTAATTTTTTCGCTAATTTCTTCGGAAATCTCGCCATATATTTTCTTTTGAATTCCAATCATCGCATCAATATAACTTTTTAGATCAATAGCCGAAGATTCATTTTTATATTTTCTTGCAATTGAAGATCCTTTTCTTATTTTATTTGCTCTTTCAATAAATTTTATAAATTGCGATTTACCTTTCTTTCCTTTTATAATTGAATTTGTTTCATTTATTAAGTTTATAAAATTATCCACATCAAATAAAAGATTTGAAAATCTATCGGTCCTATCTTCCTGAACATAATAAACATGTTTAAGATGTTTCAAATCGTTAACTGAATACAGGCAATGTGCAAATCCCCTAGTTTCTTCACTATCACCCCTTTTTGCGTCCCAACAAGCATCTTCGATATAAGTTCCATTTATTCCATATTGAGGGTCAACAATTTTTACAACATTGTGACAATGAGCACCCATATACTCAAACCCAAATGCCTTTTTGTAAATTTGACACCCCACTAAATCACATTTAATGTACTTACTATCTAACTTATCAATTATTGCTTTTACAAATGAAGAGTAGCCTGAACACACTATATTATTTGTCTTTATTATCCCAGGCAATACTCTACACTCTTCCAACAACCCTTTTTTATACGCAAAATTTTTTGTTACATATCCGTGAATATAGATCATAGTTTCAAAAGGGGACAAATTAAGTTTTTTTATCTCATCAACAATATCATCTATATAATTGTTTGCCTTAATTACATCTTCAAGGTTCCACGATTGATCAAAATCTTCAATAGAACTCAAATCACTACGTTCATTAAAAACAATTTGTTTATCCATTCCATGTTCAGCAAGTGTATTATTTAAGTCAATTAACACTTCCATATCTTCTTTTGTATAAACATAATCTGTAACCGATTTATTGTCCTTTTTTAGCATTGGTTGATTTACTGCTATTCTTATCTTTTTATCATCTTCCAACGTTCTTATAGCCACAGACTTTAAAAATGCAATATACTCTTTGTCTTTAATATCTTCTCTAGATATTTTGAGCCCCAAAGTATTTCTTCTTTCTAAACTTTTTTGCTCATCAAAAACCTTATAAAACTTAGGCTCATAAAAATCTAAAACAAGTTCTTGTATATTAGCAATTGCTTCAATTGGAAGATCTTTCACAAACAATGAACTGTCTTGTGGCCCACTTTTAAAATTTTTATAATTTTCTCCAAAATCAAACCCAACCAAATTCAACATGGCATTATTTAATTGCACTTTTTCTTCTTCTGTCAATTTCTCAGGATCAATGTAGACAAACCAATACTCTTTTTTAAATCTTTCAAGGGCTTCTTTGTATATCATTTCTTTTTTTTCATCATAAGATTTTTCATATTTTTCTTGTTCAATACAATCAGCTTTATGAATTTTAAACAAATCATCATAATCAAGTTTTTCAATCATTTTTCTGTCAAAAACCATATATTTACCTCAATTACTTTTAACACAATAATTAACTTTTGTCAATTATTGTCTTTTATGCAAATAAGTCCAAAACTAAAACATAAATTCCCCTCGTTTTTTCTAATTCTAATGAAAAAACAACTTGTTGATGCTGCCTTGTGAATTAGCCACATTTAATAAATTGTTGAAAATTTAATATTGACAAATAACCAAACCCATGTTATATTGAATTTATAGTGAGGGTGAAAATAAATATGAAAAACAAATCCATACGAGATTGTCTGACTTTAGGCGCTATAGATTTAGTTTATTTAAAAAACAAAAATGAATATAAAATAATTCATTCTACAGTTTATGAAAAAAATTACATA
>CALVJV010000021.1 GCA_944332395.1 uncultured Clostridia bacterium
GCGTTAGATAGTTTTACAAGAGTTTCCGCACTAATAAAATTCTTACCACATTCTATTTTGCTTAGATTTCTTTCACCAATATCTGTTAATTCTGCCAGTTGTTCTTGAGTATAACCTTTTAACTTTCTTAATTCTTTTATTCTCAATCCTGTAAGTTTTTTTATTTCATATTTATCCATACAAAACCTCTACAATTCATTTTACTTATTTGCCGATTTATATATAAGGAATTACAAAGGTCTAAATTTTTTGACAAAGAGTTTAAAAATATGTTTTGCGAGCTTTATAGTTCTAAAAATGCACATTTTTAAGAACTATTAATACTTAAAAATAAACGTATAAATATAAATAAAAATTTTTTAACTATCAAAAATATTTATTTTTAGGTTTTTGTAAAAAATATGAAAATAAGCACTCCTATACTATTAAATAAATCAAATTTTATTAATTCGGATAAACAAATTAAGCAGAGCAATAAAATTGTACAGCCGCAATTATATAATCCTGTTAGTTTTCAGTTGGCTCAAACTCTAAAATCTTCTATATCATTCAAAAGTAATAGAGCTTATAAAATTAGATGTTTAGAAGAAAGATATAAAACCAAAATTGAACAATTAAACACCTCTGATGAACGAAAACAAGCATGCTTACAAGCTTTATCCGTAAAAGATGCAAGAGGTAATTTTTATTTTCCAATAAAAGATGTTATTGAAGTATTTCAATCAGAAGAAGAATTATCAGATGAGCAGATTCAAAATATTTTAAAGCGAGATATTTTAAACAACAAACTTGTTGATTTTAATGAAATTAAATTGTTTTCTTCTATAGATGATGATAAGTGGGAATCCATTAAGGGTAGTGTATATGAAATATATCTACTGAGTCAAGATGAAGAGTATATGTCTTTAGAGAATGATATAAAAGAATATGCTCAAGGAGATTTATCTATAGATGAACTTTATGAGAATTATTCAGCAGCATGTATATTTGATTTTGTTGACGGTTTAAAAATCAAAGATGTAGATTATAAAACAAGATTGAAATCATTATTACTGAATAAACTAAATAATGGAAATGTAGACTCAAGCAATCTTGAGATGCTGGCCGACCTTGTCAGTAAAGATGTTTTGCCGGGCAATTTATTTTTAAATGTTCAAAAAAATAGCAGAGTATCAAAATCTGTTTCATCTGATTTAGATAGATTATATCAAGTTATAATTGATGAAGAACCAAATAAATGTATACCAAAATATAAAAATGAACAAGAAGCACAAAAAGAATTAACAACCGGAGAAATATGTCAAATTCAAGATGAAAAATATCTTCGTATAAAAATGCAAGATAATTCATTAAAAGAGCTATTTATTTCTCCTGAACTTTATAACTATTTATTCCCGCCGGTAGAAAGAAATTGTTATACACAGGGCAATGCCGGACATTGTTTTATTATAGCTGCTTTGGATTCTATATATTCAAACCCGAATTATAGATATAAAATACTTGAAATGTTTAAAGAAAATGATGATAATACTTTAAGTATTGCCTCAGGCGGGTTTAAAAATGAAAATGGTGTTATTAAACCTCAAAATGATGATGCTTTTGTATATAATACTACTTTTGAACATCTTGATAATTATGTAGAAGAGTTTTCCAGCAGTTGTCCCGGTGTAAAATTTTTAGAAGAATATTTTGAAAAAAATGCACAGACAAATGCTGAAAAATACATAGATAATTATTATTCATTATTCAAATCTGCAAAATTTTCAAACGATTATACTTTTATCAATGGTTTAAAATATTCTAAATCAGATGCTGAAAGTATTATAAAAATGATAGACAATTATAAACAAAATCCTGAAAAAAATATGGTAATTGCTTTGCCCTCTATGTATGCTCCTTTTTTCTTTAAAGCCTCAGAACAGAAACAGATGGATACTGATGACATTGTTAATCCTAAAACAAAACACTTTATAGAGAAGATGGTTAATAGATATATTGACTATTTTGAAAGAACAGAAAAACAAGAAAAACCTTTTATAGATGTTGTTCCTGAGGATGTAATTAAAGTTTTACTTGATAAAAACTATAATTCTAAGTTACCCTATACAGATGTAGGTGGTCATTGTTCTGAAATTTTTAAACAATTTGGGTTCAAAATCGATGGATTTTTATATTTATATGAAATTAAAGATATTTTAAAAGATAAAAAAAATCTTGAAAATAAAGTCTTTACTGTAACTTCGCTTACTGATAAAAAAGATGATATAATTAATGTTTCCGCAATGCATGCCCATTCTATGCACCCTGTTGAAAAAGATAATGAGATTAAATATATAGTTAGAAATCCTCATAATACTTCTCAGGAATTTGAATTAGACATTAATGAGCTATTCAATCATTTTCACATTGTTGAAATGGGATATTAATATCTACGGCCTCTATGGATAGTCATCTTTAAATTCCAAATTATTAAGCATTAATAATGCAGAGCACAATTTAGGGGTATTAAGACATATTTCCCTTTTTTTGTACAGATTATTCAGTTTTTTATTGTATATTCTGCAAAAAATTAATTAACGATAAGTCGGATTAAACTCTGACTTATC
>CALVJV010000022.1 GCA_944332395.1 uncultured Clostridia bacterium
GAAAATATGAAAGACACATCTATTGAAATGCTAACTATAAGACAAATGCTTGACGAGTGCGAACTCTCAAAAAAAGATAGAAAACTTTTAGAAAAGCATTTTGAAAAATTAAAGCAACAATTCGCAAAAGAGTTGCAAGCAACAAAACCCCGTGCAAGTAATGTTTATAAGAAATTATTTAAGTAGCAAAAAAGAGATAGACAAGTAAAAGTTTATCTCTTTTCTTATTCGCCAAAGTCTATGCTATCAATAAACTCAACGGCTTGCATTTCCTCGTGTATTTGTTCTTGTGTCTTTTTTCTTTCTTCTCTTATTCTTGCTTGTAATTCACTACTACTTAATTGAGAACTTTCCTTTGTATAATTAAACTTTGTATTTTCAAACAACTTAAATATTTTTGTCGGTATTCGCTTATCGTGGGTGGCTATAAATGGGTTAAGAATAAAATTATTGCCTCGTCCATCAATAGCGGGTATCGTTTTTATTATTTCCTCATTTCTTAATTGTGTTATTGCTCCTATGAAAGCACTTTTACTACATAAAGTTAAGGCTTGTAAATCTTTCCCGTTCATAAACCCGTTAAATTGTTTGTTTTTCAATTTTATAACAAAGCCACTATATGCACCCCAACCAAGAGAGCCAAGCATAATCATTAACACATCATAAGAACTTTTTGTTAGATTACATTGTGCTATCTCTTTAAATGGCAAGTCTATTACTTTTGTAAACTTTTTGCCTTTGTTTATTTCTATTGTTTTATTTAGATATGCTATTGTTTTAGCACTTATTATATTAACTATATCATTGTCATTGATAGGTATTGCTTCGCCCGTTTCTAAATCTACCAAAGCACGAGAATAATTTTCATAATCTATCACATCATATCATAACCCCCTTAAGGTGTGAAAACTAACACCTTAAAATAGTGTTTAGGTGTTAAAATTAACACCTATAAAAAAGTCAATTTTTCTTTTAAATAAAGGCTAAAAGAGATGTTTTTCGCATTTCTTCTTTTATTGTTCTAATATTACCCATTATTCAACTTTGCAATAATGCTTACTTGCATTATACATACAAGTAGGACAATTTCTTTCCAAGCCTTGACTTTCTAAACCACGACAAAACCTTTCCCCTAACAAGCCACTCCCACGAGCCATTATTCCTATTTCTTCTTGTATCACTCGACGAACTATTTTCTCAATGTATAACTCTTGTTCGTCCTTTTGAAATGTAGTTGGCTTTTTCTCTTTCTCTTTTTCTTTGCTTTCTTTTTCCCATTGTGTCATAAGTTTTAAAATATCGCCCTCGAGTGTTTGCTCGAAAATCTTTTCAATGTCGGCTAGGTCAAAGATGTCCTCAAAACCTATCTTGTCCGTTTTCCTCATATTACAACCCCCATAAGATTATTTTTTCCTTTCATTGATACAATTATAAAAATGTTATCTAGTCTTTGTTAAGTCTAAACTTGTCTTGCATTGATGTAGTCTTTTAGTGTGCTTTCCTCAACTATGAAACGATTACCGATTTTAAATGCTTTTAGTTGTTTTGTTCTAATTAACTTTTGAATAGTCTTAATTGAAAGACCTAAAATTTCGCTTATTTCCTTTGTAGTGTAATAATTCATTGATACATACCTCCCATGTCTTGTAGGGTAGCCACTAACACTTACCCTTACTTAAAAGGAAACAAGAACAACCAAAAATATACAAAAGATACCACGATCAAGTTAGTGTGTATCAACCACCTTTTAGGACAAACAAAAAATACCCCATATAAAGGCAATATAAGGCATTTAACAAGTGTTATCGAAAGCATAGTATAATTGCTATGGTAGTGCTTAAAATTGCACCAAGCCTATATATTCCAGCACCAAACCTATTGACAATATAAAAAAGTTGTGCGTCGCACAACTTCTATATTTCCACCACTACCGAGCAATACGGGTGGGGTTAAGTAATTAGGGACTTGACTTTTCAAAAATCGGTCGCCGCCTCGTATATAGATTTATTCAACAATTTTTTTAGGCACAATTATACTACCTTTGACATCACTTATATCATAATAATAACTTGCCGAGTTGCTTTTCGCACTGCTACTAAGTTTTTTACTTGTTGCTATTGCATAATTGCAACCACTATCTAAAAATATTCTTTCTTCAAATTCGTCGTATCCTTTTCCATTATAAGACCAACCATCATCATGACTTACAGACATTTTTAATTTAAAACTTACATTTTCACATTGAGAACCATTTAATGAAGATGTAATATTACCACTTAAATGAACACCCTTAAAATAATTATTTGAATAATCAGTTAGTCTTCCACTTAATTGAACTGTTATATAATCATTTATATTGCTATCATTTAAAGTTATTCTATCGTGTGTAGCACTATTTCCATTTCCTTTGAATATAAGAACTATTAACAAAATAATTATAATAAAGCCCATAATACCACCACCAACAATAACCAAAGTTTTTGTATTTAATTTTAATGTTATCTCATCATTATTTGTATTTGTTTGCTTTTCTTTTTTTGTATTTTTATAACTATTTTTTATTATCATTTCTTCTTTTACCTCACTACTTAACTTTCTTTGTTTTTTTATTGTTATGATTAACCATATTGTAGATAATACAAAACCGATAATCATATAAGCACTTATCAATATTTCAAGTATAGAAAATATTTCTTCAAAATAATATGCTCCATTCATAAAAATAAAAGTGCTAAAAAATGAACCTCCCATAAAAATACCATAATGTATAATAGTCGATATTAAAGAATGTTTTTTCTTATTATATATTATTGCTTTTATAAATAGTGCAATAACAATTATAAACATAACAGGAACAACTAATAAACCTAAAGCCATTTTCTTACCTCACTTTCACTAATTAAAGCCATAAAGTCAAACTCCTTTCTATAACATTATATCACATTTTATCTACGAACAGTAGATAAAGAGAAAACTTTATTTTTGAGATAATTTATATAGAGGTGGTGAGGCTATGAAAGACGATAAAAACGACGAAAATTATATCTACTATGTCATAGGTCAAAACTTGAAAAAATTACGAAA
>CALVJV010000023.1 GCA_944332395.1 uncultured Clostridia bacterium
TGTCTGCAACCGCCTTATGACACAGTTTATTGTGAGGGCACCGTTTAAACTGACAAAAATCAGTTTTGCGGTGTCCTTTTTTGTTTCTCCGCAAAACATTAAAAGGAGGTAAAAATGAGTAAATGTAATCTTGAAATTATTCCAGTAATTATTGAGAACCAACAAAAGAACATTGAAATCGGTAGAGTTTTTTACCGCTTTCTACAAGAAGAATTGAAAAGATTAAAAGGAGAAATGAAAAATGAAAACAAATAAAAACAAAATTGAACGCAATCCAAATTATGCGGTTGCATACACCAGATTTAGCAGTGATAGACAAAGAGAAGAAAGTATTGACGCACAAGAACGAGCAATTAAGTTTTATGCAGACCAAAATGAAATAACAATACTTGAATTCTACGAAGATAAGGCACAAAGTGCAAAAGATGACAACCGAGCAGAATTTCAAAGAATGATACGAGAATTAAAAGAGAGCAATGTTGGGAAAGTCTTAGTTCATAAAATGGATAGATTTTCTAGAAACATTTTGCAGTTCTTACAATACGAAAAAGATTTTACATCTATGGGTGTAGAAATCGTATATGTTGCACAACCCGAAATGAATAATAAATTTGTCAAGATGATTTATGCGGCGATGGCAGAACAATTCCTTGACAATTTATCTTTCGAAGCAACAAAAGGAATGATTGTCAATGCAGAAAAAGGCAAACGAAATGGTGGTATGGCACCTTATGGCTATTACCTAAAAGAAGAAAAAGACGAATCAGGAAACATACTGCATACAAAAAACGGGCACAAAGTGCATACTGTTGAAATACAACCAGAGCAAGCGGAAGCCGTCAAAATGATGTATCAAATGACTATTGACGGACACACACGAGCAGAGATTATTGAAGAACTAACAAAGAAAGGTTTTAGGAAAGTTACCAAAAAGAGCCTAGGGAAACAATTTACTGGCACTGCAATTGACAACATTTTAAGAAACGAACGATACACTGGTGAATATGATTTCCATTATAACAAAGGCACACGAGATAAACCAGTCTATGACACAATAAGGGTAAAAAACGAATTTCCTGCTATTATCTCAAAGGAAATATTTCAAAAAGTTCAAAAACTTTTAGAAAGTAGGAAACATCGTCAACCTTGCAATAGTGAAGAAGAATATTTGCTCACAGGCAAGATAAAGTGTGGAGAATGTGGAGCACAATATAACGGTATGCGCTGTAAAAGACACGGAAAGATGTATACCTATTACAAGTGCGTAAATCAAAGCAGTTATAAGAATGGACAAACTCAAAAAGAATATTGCCATAATAATTCAGTTCAAAAAGAACCTTTGGAAAGAGCAGTAATAGAAAAACTTAAAAAAGTTGTATTTAATGAAAAATTTATACCACAAGTTTTTAATGAATACAACAACTATGTAAAATCTCAATCACTCGATAATGCAATGATTGATGTTTTACAATCAAAACTTAAACAAATTGATGAGAATATTTCAAACTTACTTGATGTTATTGGCTGTGGCAATTCTTCCGATTCAATGCTTGAAAGATTGAAAAAACTTGAAAACGAAAAAGAAACAATAAAGCATAGACTACAAGAGGAAATGAAAGGAAATAACTATATACCTGCCACGATAAGTGAAGTTGAAAAGGTATATAGAAAAGCACGAGAAACTTTGGATGGAAATGATTTTTTCGCCAAGAGAAGACTTATCAATAACTTTGTAAATCAAATTTTAATTTACAAAGATAAAGCGGAAATATATATCAATCTTATTCCAACCATTTGCTGTGCCACTCTTGACCTTGACATACTAAAAACTCATTTGTTTAGTGGAGAATTAACTTTTGGAGATTGGGAACTTGAAACAACAGAGTCAGCAACTAATCTATATGAGTATAGAAAACTTTGTCAAAAGCCAAATGCCAAATTCAGAGCAAATATTGAAATAAATGTTATGGGAAAACAGCCTAATTTAGATTGCGGTAGTATTTTTACTACCGACAATCAAATAGGGCAACCAAAGCACCTCATAAGAGGTGTTTTTTTAGTCTTTAAAAAGTTTTACCCATAATGGTTTTAATAGTTCAATAATTAAAAATCCTATTATATTAATTGCAAGTACTGAAATGAACTGCAATATGGTTATTTTTGCCAGTCCAAAAATTGAACCAATAGGCGTAAAGAAAACTAGAACTTGAATTAAAAATATTGCTAAAATACTAAAATTTAATACATTATTTTTGAACAGACCTTTTTTAAATACCGAACTTTTTAATTCTTTGCAATTATAAGCAAAAGTCAATTCTGTAAAGACTACTGACAACAAGGCCAATGATTGGGCTATTTGAAGGCCATATAAACTTTTTGCGACAAAAAATACGGAGATAGAAATAGCCGCTTCAATTAGAGCGGAGCCAATGATACCTGCGTTCATAAAAGGAGTAAAAATAGATTTGTTTAGCCCATAGGGTTTTTGTCTCATGGCGTCTTTTGTGTTTTTTTCAAAGGCTAGAGCAATTGATGGAATAGTATCAGCGACGATGTCAATGTAAAGGATATGAATGGCGGTAATTAGATCTATTCCATAAATCATTCCGGCCAATATTAAAAAAATTTCTGCAAAATTGCTTGATAAATTATATAAAATAGTTTTTAGAACATTGCTGTATATTCTTCGGCCTTCTTCTACTGCGGTAACAATTGTGGAAAAACTATCGTCCATTAATATTATATCTGCAACATTTTTAGTTACATCGGTTCCGGCTTTTCCCATTCCAATTCCAACATGTGCCAATTTTATTGCTGGTGCGTCATTAACGCCATCTCCTGTCATTGCAACTACCTTGTTGTCTTGTTGAAATGCCCTAACTATTCGTACTTTATGATTGGGGTTTACACGAGCAAAAACAGTATACTTTTTCACAAGATTTTTTAACTCATCATCTGATAAATTCTCTATATATTGTCCTTCAATGCCTTGACTGTCTTTTTTTGCTATACCTATCTCTTTAGCAATAGCCATGGCGGTTGTTAAACTATCTCCAGTTATCATAATGGGTTTAATTTTTGAACTCAGGCATTTTGCCACCGCATTTTTTACTCCATCTTTTGGCGGATCTATCATTCCCGCAATGCCTACTAAGATTAGGTTGGATTCATCGTCGGAAGAATAGGTGATTTTTTCTTCAATTTCTTTGTATGCGAAAGCTAAAACTTTGTATGATCTTTTACTCATATTTTTTTCTTTTTGTAAAAACTTTTGTTTTGTGAAACTATTTAGATTATAGATTTTGCCATTTTTTATGTATTTGGAACATTTAGATAAAATTTGCTCTAAACTTCCTTTGCAGTTAATTATAGTGTTTTTATCGTCTTTATTTATTGTGCTCATCATTTTTCGATTTGAATCGAAAGCGATTTCTCCAATGCGTTTAAACTTATTTCTTATCTCATCAATGTTTATATTTAGATTTAATAGATATTTGCTTAAAGCAATTTCGACAGGATCCCCAATAAATGGTATATCTTTGTCGACTGTTCGTTCACTATCGTTACATAGAGCTAAAATATTATTTAGTGTTGAAAGATTAGGATTCTGGGTCTTTATATTTTTGTATGTTTTATCGTTACAAAAGATTTCTACGAGGGTCATTTCGTTGGTTGTTATTGTTCCTGTTTTGTCGCTACATATTATCTGTGTTGCACCTAGTGTTTCAATAGCAGAAAGTTGTTTTACAATTGTGCGTTTTTTTGACATTTGTTTTACGCCAATGGTTAATGTTGCAGTTATCGAAACTGGTAGAACCTCTGGGACAGAGGCTAAAACCATAGAAATACATAACATGATAATGGAAATAACATCCATTTTTTTTATAAGTCCATAACAAAGAGCTGCAGCAATTAGTATAGATGATAGAATAGTGATAAAAGCGCTTACTTTTTTAACTTTAATTTGCAAAGGAGTTAATTTGTCTTGCTTTTTCGTTATGGTATTTGCTATTGCACCTATTTCGGTGTCCATACCTGTTGAAACTACAATCGCTTCAACTCGGCCTTTTACTATAATTGTGCCAGAAAAAAGCATGTTTTTTCTGTCTTGCAATAATGCATCTCCAGAAATTGTCAAGGTATTTTTTTCCACTGCGAGACTTTCGCCAGTCAAGATTGATTCATCAACCTGAACTCCATAATTATTAATAATTCTAGCATCGGCGGGAACCTTGTCTCCAGATTCTAGCAAAATTATATCTCCAACAACTAATTGAGATGCGTCTAATTCTGTCCATGCATTATCACGTTTTGTTTGTACCTTAGATATAGTCAAGGTTCTTAACGAATCAATTGCATTTTCGCTTTTTAGTTCTTGGAAAAAACCCATAAGTATATTTATTGCAACGCAACCGAATATCACTATTGATTCAATAAAACTCTGGTTGGAAGTAATTGCATACACCAATGAGACAGCACCAGCAAGAATTAATAAAACAATCATTAAGTTGTTTAATTGAGATAGAAAGATCTTAATAGCAGATCTTTTTGCGTTTTCTTTTAATGTGTTATAACCATTTTTTTCTAATCTATTTGAAGCTTCTACTGAGCTTAATCCATTTATTGATGATTCAGTAGTTGTGTATATGTCTTTTATTTTTCCTTGGTAGGGTTTTAACATTCTTTTCTATCCAGTTTGCGTTCTGTTAATATTGTAATAAAAATTTATTATTTTGTAAAAAAAATAGTAATATATTGTCTATATTACTAAAGTTGGCTATTAAACTAAGATTAAATTTAAAATAAATTGCAAAAAAATGTTGCAAAAGCCTTTGTGTTGTGCTATTATACAAAAGCATTCCCCGATAGCTCAGCGGTAGAGCACTCGACTGTTAATCGATAGGTCGTAGGTTCAAATCCTACTCGGGGAGCCAAATCCGGCGGCATAGCTCAGCTGGCTAGAGCGCCCGGTTCATACCCGGTAGGTCGATGGTTCAAATCCATTTGCCGCTACCACCGATATCCATTTTGGGCCCCATGGTCAATCGGTTAAGACATCGCCCTTTCACGGCGGAGTGAGGAGTTCGACTCTCCTTGGGGTCACCAAAGCGCCAACTATTTAGTTGGTCTTTTTTATTTTCTTGCAAGGTCTATATTGTCTTTTTGTCGGTTTTGAAGTTCCTTTATTGGATTTTGTTTTTCTTGGTATCTATAGTCCTCTCCATGAGAGTTGATATATTGTTGAATAATAAGATGACTCGAAACATTTTTTTCGTCTTTATTAACAATTTTTTGGTATTTAAAAAAATCGGCTGACTTATCTAGCTTTGATACATCTTGATAATGCTCTTTATCGGAAGTTAATTTTACTGTTTTTTGGAGAACTTTTCGGACATAATCTTTATTTTCTTTTAGGGCAATTGGTTGTGGAAAATCTGCGCTAAAAGTAAATATATCTTCCCAAGATCTTTTTTCATATTTTTGAAGTAATTCTTTTGCAGAATGCAAATGCGCTATTTCTTGTTCAAAGCAATCTTCCCAGATTTTCTTTATTTCATCATTCTTTTCGTCATTTATTAAAGACCAGTAAAGATAACATTCGACATACTCATGAATCAAATTGCATTCAAGCATTGATGTATTTGGATTAAGGAAACTTCCATAATGTGTAACATGTTGTTCTTCAATCATTCCAATTTCGGAAAAGAGTTTTCTTCCAGATTCATTAAAATAAAAGGAGCCCAAATTCATATAAAAGTTCATGGTTTGTTGTTCTGCTGCGGTTATAATGTGTGAATGCAAAAGAGTGTTAATATCTAGTTTGTTTTCTGAGACTGAGAATTTAATATTATCAAAAGGATGTCTGTGATGCGCTATTGTTGGCCGTGCAGGCATAATTTCTGTATATTTTCCAACCAATGTTTCTGCCTTTATCCCAAGATCGTGATCTAAAAGATTGGCGTAACGATATAAATGGTCAAAATCTTCTAACAATGCAAAATCTAGCCCATCTTTAAAACTCTTGCATGTAGCATTTTGAGCCATGAATGCAGTTAAGTCCACTGCTAGTTGTTCGTAAGATATGGTTGTTTCAAGTAGGTTTTCGTCTATTGGTTTTAAGGCCGATATTCGCTTTTGTTGTTGTTGTTCTATTTGCCTATTGAGAGCAATTGATCGACGAATATCATTGTTATTGCAATGACGAGAAAAGTTATGTCCAAACCATACAGATTCAAATTCTGATCCGTTTGCAAGTATAATTCTTGTTTTTGTGTAAGGATCAATGTTGTTCTTTTTGTAAGGGACTGGCTTCAGTTGTTTCCAGTCTAAAATGCAATTAAATATTTTTTTTGGTGTTTCATTGAATGGATTCATTTTTATTAACTCCTAATATTTAAATTATTTTCAAAAATAAAAAAAATAAACCAACAAAATTTTTTTAGTTTATTTTGATAGATAAATGTGTATGATATAATGGTGTATGAGCTTTTATCAAAAAGTGTATGATTTTGTAAAAACAATCCCCCCTGGTAAAGTTTGTAGTTATGGTATAGTTGCTTTACATTGTGGGAGCCCTAGGGCTTCAAGGTCAGTGGGAGCAGCTTTGCATAGAAATCCAAATCCAGGAATTATTCCATGTCATAGAGTGGTTTTTTCTAGTGGAGAGCTGGCAAAAAATTTTGCTTTTGGCGGAAAATTAGCGCAAAAGGAGTTGTTGGAGAAAGAGGGGATAAAATTTTTGGAAGACGGCAGGGTTGATATGAAAAAGTGTTTATGGATTCCATTTTAGTTGATTGTTTTTAATATAGTTGCAACATAAACGGATTTTGCTCCATTTTCTTTTAAAATTTTTGCGCATTCATTTACTGTTGCGCCAGTAGTAAAAACATCGTCAATAAGCAAGATAGTCTTGTTGTTGAGCTTTTCTTTTGTGCTAAAGGCTCCAAGAACATTTTCTTTTCGTGCGGATTTTGATTTTCCTGTTTGGCTTTTAGTGTTTTTTGTCCTTACCAACAAGTCATTGATAATAGGTACATTCAAACATTCGCTCAAATAATTGGCAATAAGTTCGCACTGATTATAACCGCGTAGTTTTATTTTATCCTGATGCAAAGGAACTGGTATTATACAATCAAAGTATGGTAAATTTGTAATGGGCGCTACTAGAAGGCGGGCAAGATATTTGGCCGAGTATTTTTTTGAGGAGTATTTTAAACCATATACAAGATTTGCCGATTTTTTATCAAATAGATAGGCATAAACAGCTTTTTCAAAATATAATTTTTGAGATTTGCAGTCATCGCATATGGTGTTGTTTTCGTGAATTGGCATACCGCAAATTTTGCATACTGGGCCTTGTGGTTTTATTAACAAAGATTTGCAATTTTCGCAAATAAGAAAGGTTTTGTCGCAGACTTCTCTGCCGCATATTATGCATGAATACTCTGGAAATAAAGCTTTTTCAAATGCTTCAATTAAATTAAAAATTTTATTTCTCATATACAAATATTAACATGTAAATAAAAATAATAAAAAGAAAATTTAGCATTTGCTTTTTTTATTTTACCAAATATGATAATATTGGTTTATGAAAATTATTACATACAACTTAAATGGTATACGTGCGGCTGTAAAAAATGGTCTTATAGATTTTATTTCATTAACAAACGCTGATATATATTGTTTTCAGGAGACTAGAGCTACATGTGATCAAGTTTTGGAGAGTTTATATAAACTTAAAGAATTAGGTTATAAAATTTATTGCAAAGAAAGCATTCGCAAAGGCTACAGTGGAATTGCTATAATTACAAAATTGCCGGTAAAAAATGAAATTAAATTAATCGAAGAAGATGAAGAAGCGAGATTTTTAGGACTTAATTTTGGTGATTTTTCTGTATATACGTTGTATGTGCCAAATGGAGATTCTGGAAATTCAAGATTGGAATATAAATTTAAATTTTTGGATTGGGCAACAAAATTTTTTAAAAAAAATATAGACAATGGTGAAAATTTTATAATAGGCACAGATTTTAATATATCGTATGCGCCTATTGATGTTTCAAATGTTTTTAGTTGTAGCAAAAGCTCGGGTTATCTACCCGAGGAAAGAGAACTGTTTTCCAGATTTTTGGAGGTCGGGATAGCGGACTCTTATAGAGTGATATATCCGCATAATCAGCGTTATACTTGGAGTAGTTATAGGTCTAAAAGATTTGAAAATCAATTAGGATTGCGTTATACTTTTGATTATATTTTTATTAACAATGAAATGAGGAACAGGGTAAAAGATGCGGGTGTTTTATTGGAGGCAAAGTGTAGTGATCATTATCCAGTTTATCTCATAATTTAACATATTGGAAGAGAGCATAAAAATGAAAGAAAAACAAAATAGAGTAATAATAAGTTCAAAAAACCAGGCAATATGTAGAATAGAGGAAAATTGTCGTAATTGTGGAATGTGTAAGTTGGTGTGTAATTCAAAAATGGGCATAGAAGGCTATTATGATCTAGAAAAAGAAGATGATAACCCAATTTGCATAAATTGTGGTCAATGTGTTCAAAGTTGTTCATTTAATGCAATTATTCCCAAAAGTGAAATCCCAATTGTTGAAAAGAATTTACTTGATAGAGAAAAAATTGTTGTTTTTAGTATTGCTCCAGCAGTAAGGGTGGCTTTGGGCGAATTGTTTGGGTTGCAAGCGGGTGTAAATGTTGAGAAAAAAATAGTAACAGCCCTTAAACTTTTAGGTGCAAAGTATGTTTTTGATATAACCTTTGGTGCTGATTTAACTATTATGGAAGAGGCAAGTGAGTTTGTGGAGAGGCTAAAAGAAAATTGTAAATTGCCTCAATTTACAAGCTGTTGTCCATCGTGGGTTCAATATTTAGAGACTTTTATGCCAGAGCTTAAAAACAATCTATCTACAACTAAAAGTCCGGTTGAAATGCAAGGTGCTGTAATAAAAACATATTTTTCAAATGTAAAGGGAATAGACAAAAACAAGATTTTTTCAGTTGCGATAGTGCCATGTACAGCAAAAAAGGTAGAAACAAAGGCCGGTTTTATTAATGGTGAAAATTGCTTTGGAGTAGATGCAGTGTTGACGACAACAGAGTTAGGACAGTTGTTTATTAATAGAGGAATTGATTTAAGGAAAATAAAAAATAGCGAATTTGATAAAATATTAGGGCGTGGATCTGGTGCTGGAATTATATTTGGGCATTCTGGTGGGGTGATGGAAGCGACATTAAGAACTGTTTTTTATTTATTAAACAAAATAAATCCACCAAAATCTTTTTTTAATTTGAAAAATGTTGAGAAATCTGGAGCAATAAAAGAGGGAAAAATCGATCTAATTGTTAAGAAAATAGATGTTGCTGTGATTTATGGAACGGCAAAAGCTAGAGAATATATAATTGCCAATAGAGATAATCTTCCACAATTTATTGAGGTAATGGCGTGCCCATGTGGATGTGTTGGTGGTGGCGGGCAGCTTAAGTATGTGGCTGGTGAGTTAGAAAATATTATAAATAAGAGAATAAAGGGCTTGAAAGGAATTGATAATAGTAGTATTATTAGAGTAAGTTATAAAAATCCAGAAATAATAAATATATACAACAACTTTTTGGGTTTTCCATTATCTTCTATTGCAAAAAAAATTTTGCATAAAAAAGATTAAAGAACTATTTATATGAGGAAATAAAAAGTGGAAAAAAACAAGGAAGTAGAAACAAAAACATATGAGTTGCTGAAAATTTTAAGCAATACGACAAGCGTTGAAGATCGGAAGAAAATAGTTGAACTAATTTTTAATTTAAATTATTCTTTCGCCGTTATGGTTGCCAATCTTAATAGTATAGATGGATCAGTATTATTAGATAAAGACGATTTTGTGCAGGAAGCAAGTTTGGCGTTAGTAAAAGCTATAAATACTTATAAATTAGATAGTGGGGCATCTTTTAAAACTTATGCTATTAGAGTTATCAGAAATGAAATTTATTCCAAATATAAGAAGAGTAAACCTAATTTATTGTATAAAAAGCATACTGCTATTAAAAAACTTGCTGCAGATGGGGTAGAAAGTCCAACACCAGAACAAATTGTGGAAGCAATGAAGATTAATCCATACTTATATAATACGACACTCTATAGTTTGTCATTAGATTCTCCTATTGAAATAAAAGGCAATGAACAGCCAATTAGTATTATAGATATAATTGATTCGGGGGTTGATGTTATCCAAAATTTAATAATAAAAGAAGAACAAGAAGTTATTCAAAAATGGCTGGGCTCCTTGTCGGAGATGGAACAGATGCTTTTAAAGAAATATTATTGGGAAAATTACACCATAAAAAGAATAGCGGAAGAGAGTGGATTATCATATATAAAGGTGAGCAACACCATTATGAATGCATTGAAAAAATTTAGAAAAGATAAATTATATAATTGTGATGATAGCAATAGAGATAAATAAACCAGGAGTAGAAATATGATAGATATAAATTTAATTAGAACGGATTCAAATAGAGTAAAAGAAAATATAAGAAAGAAGTTTCAACATGAGAAGCTTGGTTGCGTGGATAAAGTTTTGGAACTGGATAAAAGGCAAAGAGAATTAAAAATTGAAGCAGATAATTTGCGTGCAAGTAGAAACAAGGTTTCTTCTCAGATAGGGCTATTAATGAAACAGAAAAAACTAGAAGATGTTGAGAAACTGAAATTAGAAATGAAGAAAAACAACGAGAGAATTTTAGAAATAGACAAAGAACTCGAGCCCTTGGCTGATGAAATTAGAAATTTAATGATGACGATCCCTAATATAATAGATGATGATGTGCCTATTGGAAAAGATGATTCAGAAAATGTTCAAAGATTAAAGGTGGGCCGGGCGGAAGTGCCACAATTTGAAATACCGCATCATGCTGATATTATGGAATCGTTTGCCGGCCTTGATTTGGATAGTGCAAGAAGATGTAGTGGTAATGCTTTTTACTATTTAGTGGGGGATATTGCTTTATTACATTCTGCAATTTTAACATATGCTCGTAATTTTATGGTAGAAAAAGGATTTACATACTGTATTCCTCCGTTTATGATTAGAAAGGAGGTTGTTGATGGTGTAATGAGTTTTTCGGAAATGGAAAATATGATGTATAAAATTGAAAACGAAAATCTGTACTTAATTGGAACAAGCGAGCATTCAATGATTGGAAGATTTAAAGATACTATAGTAAAGGAAGATTCATTACCTATTTTGTTGACAAGTTATTCACCTTGCTTTAGAAAAGAAGTGGGCGCACATGGATTGGAAGAGCGAGGCATTTATAGAGTGCATCAATTTGAAAAACAAGAAATGATTGTTATTTGCAAACCCGAGGATTCTCATGATTGGTATAATAAAATGTGGCAAATATCATCGGAATTCTTTAAAACATTAGATATCCCACATGAAATAATGGAGTGCTGCAGTGGTGACTTGGCTGATTTAAAAGTAAAATCATGTGATATTAATGCTTGGAGTCCAAGGCAAAAAAAATATTTTGGAGAACTTGGTTCTTGCTCCAATTTATCTGATGCACAAGCTAGGCGTTTGGCTATTAGATATAAAACTAATAATGGGACCAAATTTGTTCATACTTTAAACAATACAGTAGTAGCTCCACCAAGAATGTTGATTGCCTTCTTAGAAAATAATTTACAAAAAGATGGTTCTGTATTGATACCAAAAGCTTTGCAACCATACATGAATGGAAGAACTAAAATTTTCCCTAAAGTTAAGTAGTTTGATATAATATGAAGAATAAAACAAAATTGTTGATAAAAATAGTAAAAAAGGCTTCAAAACTAGCACAATCAGATTTTTTTGTCAAAGATAAAGACAATGGAGGGGATTTGGTTACTAGTGTAGATTTTGCAGTTGAAGATTTTTTGATAAAAAAGTTGAAATTGTTGTATCCTGGTTATGAAATTATTAGTGAAGAATCAAATCCAGATCAAAAAATCAGAAAAAATTGTTTTGTTATTGATCCAATAGATGGAACAATTAATTTTGCAAATGGTTTGCCTTTTTGGAGCATTCAATGTGCTTCTATAAAAAATTGGGAAATAGATTCTGCAGTTATTTTTATGCCACAGCTTAATAGGTTATATTACGCTGATGAAACAGGAGCTTATTTAAATGGTAAAAAAATAAATGTAAAAATTGTGCCAATTAAAAATTGTTTATTTGATATGAAAATAGATGAGAATAATTTGATATCACGAATAAAATATAAGAATAATCTAAGAAAATTTGGTGCGGCAAGTATACGGCAAGCTTTTTTAGCAAGCGGAGAAATTCATGGAGTTGTTCAATATAAAGATTTGAATTTGTGGGACTTCCTTCCTGGGAAATATATATTAGAAAAAGCCGGTGCCCAATTTTATGAAATTGATAAATACGATGTAATATCAGCATCTAATGAGTTTTTAGAGGAGTTAAAAACGATAATAAAAAAATAAAAAGCCATTTATTTGTAGATAAATGGCTTTTTATTAGGTAAACTCTATTTTATATCTAATATTTTTAGCGAAATTTGACCGCCCGGAGTTGTGGCAACCACATTATCGCCAACTTTTCTTCCCATAAGAACTGAGCCAATAGGAGATTGATTGCTTATTATGTTTTTTGTTGCGTCGCTTTCAAGAGAGCCTACAATTGTGTATTCAATTTCTTCTTGAAATTCATTATCAAAAACTTTGACTTTACTACCAATGTCAACAACGCCTAATTTTCGTTTGCTTGGATCTACGATTTTAGCAATTCTTAAAGTTTCTTCAAGCATAGAGATTTCTTTTTCTAGCATAGCTTGTTCTGCTCTGGCTGCATCATATTCGGCATTTTCTGACAAATCTCCATATTCTCTTGCTGCTTTAATTTGGGCAGCAACCTCGTTACGTCTAACAGATTTTAAGTATTCAAGATGTTTTAATTTTTCTTCACGACCTTCTTTTGTTAAAAAAACTTCATCCATGCGAAATCCTCCCTAAATAATATTGCCAAATCTAATGCGGCAATGTCAAATTATAATTTGAACTAAAAATTATGTCAAGTTATTTTATTTTTTTTATTAATTTTATTATAATTATTGTTGGGAATGTTGGATATGATATCAATTTGGTTTAAGATATATAAAAATCACAAAATAATTAATCAAAAAACATTAAAAATAATAGAGCCTTATTCACAAAGTCTCTTGGCTTCAATGATTGAAAAAGTTGTTTTTCAGTTAAGCTTGCCTATGCCAGTCCTTTTATCGAGTCATTTTTTAAATTATGAAATGTTTAATAGTATGAAATTATATGCACGAGACTTTATTGAAAAAGTAAATTTCGATTTTATTGAAATAGTGAATATTGGTCATTAGACATGTTTATGGCATCTTTTTTTGTTATTTTATTTTGAATTAGCAATTTTCTTAAATTTTGGGCATTTTGGTAAAATTCTTCAGTTTGGAAAGTTTCTTGACGTTTGGTAAAAGAAAATTGTGGATCAATAGGTAACTTTATATTGTCTAAGTATAATTCTTCAGAAAGAATGATAACCGTATCAAATATGCTTTTTAAAGATTCAATAACTATGTTGTCATATTCGGAGTTGTTCTCTGCGAATGCAATTAACGATAAAGACGCGCCATCTGGCTTTGCCCCTGCGGACAAAAACAATTTTTTAATTTCGCTTATATTTGCCTTTTGTGTGGTAACTAACTCTTGTACAGCATTTTCACAATAAGATTTGATTAACTGGTTCAAAGAATCTACTATAATAACCGAATTTTTATTTGCGATACATTTTGCATAGTCAAAAGCTAAATGTGTCAGAGTTGGACAATTTTTGTCGTCCATATCTATAAAAAAACGCGTATATTGTTTATTTTCATTAATAAAATTTTCAGTTTCTAATAAAATTGTGGTTGGTGCATTAAGAGCGCTTATAACTATATCCTTCGCTGAAGAAAGAATTCTTGAATTGCCAATAATAATGGTTTTTCCACCTTTTGCCATAGGGGCAAATACATTTATTGCCGAAAGGTCTTTTCCTTTTAAAATCAATTGCTCTTTTAGAATTGAAGATTTTTGGCTGTCATATTTATATGAAGGTTGTTCGGTAGGAACGACTTCGGTTAAAACATAAAATCCATTTTGGTTTAAACTTGCTTTACCCAATATGCGTGTTCCAGAAATTATTTTATGCCTTTTTATAATCTCATCAGGGACAAAGCATATATTACTCCAGACGCCATTATCTTCGCCAATTATAGAATTTGAATTGCTATAAAAAAATCCTTCAACATTTATTGTTTGAGTTCTTCCTGAATCATAATAAGAAGATGAAGAGGCAACTAAATATTGAGGTTGGAAAGAAAAAGAATCGTTTTTTTGAAGTTTGCTTAGTATGTCAATAAAAACCTCTTTTCGGCTTTTTGTAATTGATGTTGGCCGGCCTTTTGTTGACTCTGTTTTTGGTGGTTCCTTGCCATAAATAACGGCTTTTATATGTTCGATTAATTTGGATTTGTTATACTTTGTATAACCATACACACCAATCGAAAAAGCCAATTTTCGAAGATCTCTAATTCCTAAAATATTTAAGTTTGCTTCTTTAAGATTGTTGTATTGAGTCATAATATTCCTTTGTTAAAATTGTTGCTTTTTGTAGAGTTTTGTCAATTTCTGTTAATTAATAATACATTATTGATTTGGTTTTTGCAAGAATTTTTATTTGTTTTTATTTTTTGTCAAAGAAATTATTGATCAACTCATATAACTTAGATTTATATTTTATTGTTTGAGAATTGGTATTTGATGCATCAACAAAACATAAAGGTGGAAACATTACACACCACCAATTATCTCCAGATCCAGAACCCAAATCAATAATTAGGGCCTCGTATGTGCCGGCTTCTAAGGTTATTCCGGCATATGTTCTAGCTGGAAATAGTTCAGTTTTTATCTTGGCATTTGCGGTGTAAAAGAAATTATTCTTTTTTAGTGTTGAATTGGCAATTTCAGTAATGTCATCTAAATGCTCGATGATTGTGGCTTTTGCAGTATTTTGATTTTGGCTTGATGCAATTATAGGAGTTAAATATTCAACAATTTTTTCTTTCACTTTATATTTTACGGCTTGATCTGTTTGGGAATTGCTGTTTGCACGGATATGAATACGCAAATAATCGTTGTTTTGTTCGTATTTTACTTTATCTTTATTTAATATTATAACAGCGGTCAAAGAAATTACAGCGACCGAAAGAAAAATAAAGAAAATTGATTTTTTCATTGTTTTCACCTCATCATAAAGTATTGGCAAAAAAATCAATAAAAAACAAAAAAGAACAGCAGGACCTGTTCTTTTTTGTCGAAATATTAGAATTGAGCTAAAGCTCTTTTATATAAAACAATTTTTCTGTCTTGAGGCATTATATCTTCTAAATTGGAATTTTGTTCTTTTAGAATTTGTGGATTGACTTTTAAGTCTTTTGCTATTGAAAATATTGTTTGTCCTGATACTGCTTGATATACAATTACAGACTTATTGTCTTGTTCTAATTCTGGGCCAACCTCTATTGAACTGGTGTATAATTCATAACATTCTGTGATTTGAATATTTGAGCAAATAACTGCGAGTTCAACATCTACTTCTTTGGCTTTCTTTTTAGAAAAAGATTTTATAATTATATTAGAAATAATGTCTGGGTTGATTTGATTAATAGGACTAGATAGAATTACAGATTCTAAATTATCCGTTTCGGCATGTTTATAAATAATTGTGCACTCAACAACGGCACCTTTTTCATTTTTGGTGACAAATGGTGATGTTACTGCCAATATAGAGCCAAGGTTTACCGTTTTTTCTTTGGTCGTTAAAGTTATTGTTAATTCATTTTCAACACTTTGTTTTGCAACAAACTTTTCATTTAAAAATCCCGTTGATGAAATTATAAGTTCATTCTTATCTGAATATGCGTCTTCAAGCAAATCAATAGATTTATTAGCAAAGACTAAAGCTTCTACTTTTAAGGTTGCATTTATGTTTAGTATTCCACTTGTTCCTGATTGAGAAATTGAAGCAACGCATGAATCTATTTTTAAATTTGCATCTACTAAGTTTTCGGGGCGAGCTCCCATTGCGGATATTTCGCTTGAAAATTCAATTCTTTTAAAAGTGTTTTTTATATTTCCTTCTAGTTCGGAACATAGCCAAACCAAAAGTTCACCATCAACGATAATGACATCATCAACTACGTTGGTTTTTGTTAGATTGCAGGCACTTTCGCATTTTAATATGCGATCTGCAGATAGATCTGATTCATCAACAATTAAAATCTTATCATCTGCCACGGCAGAAAGTGTTTGTACTTCTATATTTTTTACTTTTTCAAAAATTTCTGAACTTCCGGGTTTAACGCCTACAATTTCATTACAAACAAGCGTATTAATTTTAAATTCAAACGTAGAATTAATTATGATTTCGGTTTCTGATAGGATTTGTGCGTTGGTTTCTTTTTCTTCGCAAACAATAAAAAATTGCGAGCCCTGAATGTTCTCAAATGTTGTAGAGTACTCTATAGTTTTTATAATAGATTTTAGTTTGTTTTCGTTGTCGAGATATAATATTTGTAGATTTGCGTTTCCAATAACAGAAAGATTGTTTGCTATCAATTCATTGTTTTTTGTCGTAGGTTTGCAACTGATAGCAATAATTTTATTTGGATTTTCTGCTTCGACTTTTGTTTGAAAATTATAATATTCATTTGAAAGATTTATCTTGTGGTAGGTTTTTGTGTTGGGTGTTTGTTCGAATGTCATATTTTGCCTCCATAAACAATTTATATTGAATTTTATGGTGCAAAAATCAAAATTATGACTAATTTTTATTTTCTATTTTTTTTATCTTAACATTTCCGCATAAAACATCTGAATAAGAACAGGAAATTTTATTTGGAATATGAGTTTCGCCCACATTCACAACGAATACACTTGGATACATGTTTTCTATTGTTCCCACTAATTTTTCTATTTTTTTTCTACCATGACTAACTTGGACTTTAATAGGGTGTCCTTTTAAGGCTTCAATAGAACTAATTATATCTTTTATTGTCTGATTTACTTTTCTCATTTTTACTCCGTAGTTTTATTATTGACTAATAAATATAAAATAAACCTAAAAAGATTTTGAAAGTATTTCTAGTCATGATATTATAATAAATATGAAATGTGTTTTATTGGCATCTATAACTCAAACCTTTAAAGAAGATCCGCTTCTTTGGTTGTGGTTGTTTTTAGGTGTCGTTGGTCTTGTCCTATTAGGTATTTGTATATCATGGTTTTGGGGGAAACCAGTAGTTATTTTTTATATTGACAAAGAAGTAAAGTCTATAATTCCATTTTCGCGGGGAGAAAAGTTTGTCATTCCCATTGAGCTTACAGAGTATAAGTGGTTTTTAGATAAAGATTGTAAAATCCCTTTGCCGCCCGATGTCGTAGTAAAAAAACGAGTTAATAGATTTTATACTAAATCAAAGATATAAGAGCATTACTTATGTTGAAAAGGCATTTGAATAAATTCATGAACAATATTTGTCCTCCGTGTCCCAATGATGTGTGGCTGTATTTTTCATGTTTAATAGCTCTTATTCCTGTTTTTTATTCTATTTTTGACGGCATGATAAGTTATATGACATTGAATTTTCTTTTTGGGTTAGCCATTTTTGTTTATTTAGTGTGGCGGCTTATAACAAAACTAATTCAAAAGGAAAAAATAGAATTCACGCGGAATCCACTGGTGTATTTTTTTGCTCTTTTCATTTTTTTGATATTTTTAGGTGCGTTTTTTAGCATTGACATTAAGGCGTCATGGTTTGGTATGACAAACGAAGGCCATACTCGTGAAAGTGTTTGGCAATTTATATTCTATTTTCTTTTTGGTGTGGTGGCTTATAATTTAAATTCAAATAACAAAAAATGGATATTATCATTAATTGTTTTGTTGTCATGTTTCTATGTTATATTGGGATTCTGTGATCCTTATGGAAAGGTAATTGCTGGGTTTTCAAGTAATTCCTATAAATATTCGCTTATGTTTTTTAATCCAAATCACTCGGCTTATTTAATTTGTGCTACGGCAATGCTTGCTGGAGTCAAGATGGTTTATGCCAACAAGCTATCACAAAAAATTCTCTGGGGAGCTTGTTATTTTATTCAATCTGTATTTTTAATCATGAATTCGTCGACCGGCCCCATTTTGGCATTGATAATTAGTTTGGTTGGATTTGTAATATATATATTTATTTATGATAGTAGAAAAATTAACACTACGGGCATTCTTGTGTTTTTATTTGTTGTATCGTGGCTTTTAATAGATTTTACTCCCAAAATTGCTGTCCAGAAAAGGGAGCCTTATTATTTACATGAACAAATTATACAACCATTTTTTGCGATTTTTGGCAGGGAAATGGTTTTCACAAAAATAGATGGCAAGGGAATTTCCGTTGTATTGCAGAATGAAAATATTGTAGAAAGGTTAGAAATGTGGAAAAAATGTTTTGTCAATATGATAGACCGTCCATTACTAGGCACTGGGGTTGGAACATTTAAAACTGCAAATCCAGAATTTGGTCTTACAAACCCGCATAATGAAATTTTACAATATGGCGCAACTTTTGGTATTCCTGCAATGATAAGCTATTTAGCTGGAATTTTAGGTGTTTTTTTGTTTATAACTAAAAATAAAAAAAATAAAAATGAATGGGCTATAATTTCGGGATTTTCTGTTTTTTGCTATTTTATAAGCTCTTTATTTGGAGCCACAATACCAGGGGTTTTAGCTGTCTTTTCGTTAATTTTAGGCATTTCGGTTAAGGGGGCTACAGGAACAAAGAATTAATAATATAAATAAACAGGAAACATAAATAATTTTACGAATTTATTTTAAATGGATTTTACTAAACCCATAAAATAAAAGAAAAGAATGAGCCATACATTCTTTTCTTTTATTTAAAGTCATTTTTTAATTATAATAAAAATTAAGCGACTAATGGAACTATTATTCCTACGATTACAAGCATTAAACACAAAATATAAAACACTTTCCAAATTGTTTGTCTATTTCTTACATAACGCCATGCTAAAATAGCTACAACTATTATCATACATGCAGCAGCCACGCCTTGTAATGCAGATACAATTATTAAACTTACATTAACTAAAGCTAGAATCATGCTGACAACATATAAAATTGCGACTATAGCAATCATGTAGAAACTAAATTTATTAAGTCCTAATTTATTGTTATTGTTGTCTGCCATAAAATATCTCCTTTCTTTTTTTGGTTAAATTATAATACTAATATATTGGTTTGTAAAACAAAAATGTTATATTTTTAAATAAGACAAGCTTTTTATTCTTGAGTACATAAATTTTATAAAAGCAGTTCTATTTAAATCTGTGACTAAAAACAAGTTGCTTTTTTTATTGGGTATTGCGGTTAACTTCCCAATGTTTGATTTGTAATCAACATGTATGTCAACGGGTTCTATTTTAAAGTATTGAGGTTCGACAAGATACATATATGTGCAAACGTCATTGTTGGAAACAAATTGTTCTGTAAATCCTGGTTCCCAATAGGTAGAAAATGTTTTTGCCAAAAAGCTGCCAAAATTATTCATCTTTTCAATGTGATCTACTTGGCTTTTTGTAAAGCGAGCCTTTGTTCTGCCAATTGACGAAGGAATCATAATTGTTTTTATTTTTGATTTTACTACGCAATCAAAAGATTTTGCATCTGCTCTCGAGTTGTACGAAACATGGTTGGGATTGTTTGGCAATCCTAATGAACCACCCATAAAAATTATCTGTTTTATTAATTTTTTTGAACTTGGGTATTTTTTTAAGAGTTTTGCAACATTTGTGTGTGGTCCACACATAAGAATTGTGATTTGATTTGGATAACGTTTTATTATTTCAAACATTGCATCGGCAACGTCAATTGTTTTTAACTTATGATTTGTTTTTGATGGAATTTGATATCCACCTATAGCATTATTCCCATGCATAAACATGGCATTTTCCATTTCAGTTTGATCGCCCTTAACCACGTCTTTGTCTATGTCTAACAAATCCAAAATATGCAATATAGACCTGGAACTTTGTTCAACGGGTACATTCCCCGAAACGGAGGTTAATAATTTTATATCCAATCTTGGGTCAGTTAATGCAAGAAATAAACAAGTCGCGTCATCTACTCCAGGATCTGAGTCAATGATTACTAATTCTTCATTCATGGGGTTAGTATAGCAAATTTGTAATTTAAAAGCAAATGAAAAGAAATGTTTATTTATGATATGGTAAATTATTAATTATAGTATAGGCACGATATAACTGCTCGAGTGCGACGACCCTAAAAAGCTGATGCGGAAATGTTATTGATCCGAAGCTGATTTTTTTGTTTATATGTTTTTTTACTCGATCGTCGATGCCGTTTGATCCGCCTATAATAAAAGTTAATTGCGCTCCATTTGAATTTTTTATCATCTGCGCAAAATCATTGCTTGTTAATGATTCTCCTTTGATGTCAAACAAGATAGAGTCTCCCTTTAAGTAATTCATAATTTGGGCTGATTCTTTTTCTATTTTTATATTCGTAGGTAAAAATGAATATTCAGTTAATTCTATTATTTCTAAAGAGCAAAACTTGGAAAGTCGCTTTTTGTATTCCAAAATTGCTTCTTTTAAATATTGTTCTTTTATGGTTCCAATAACTATAAGTTTAATTTTTTGCATACTTAATTATAATAAAAAATTTTACATTATAAAATAAATAATTATCATTTTTTTTAAATTTAATACATATTTTAGTGAAAAGGAGGGCAGCGCAAAATGTCAGATGCACTACATTGTATAGAATTAAAAGACGCAAAGGATTTAAGTATAACGGGGGTTGAATTTGTTCAAAGTGCAACGCCTACATCGATAGTAATAAATACGATTTGTGGCGGGCTTGTTGTAAAAGGAAAACAATTACATGTCGAAAAGGTTGATTTAGAATTAAAGGAATTTTTAGCAAGCGGTAAAATTGAGGAAATAAAGTATGTTCCTGCAAAAAAATCTTTTTTAAAAAGGTTGTTAAAATAAGTGGAGATCGGTGAATTTTTTGCTTTTGCTATAGCCGGAATAATAGGTGGATTGTTTTTTGATGCCGGTAAAATTGTTCGAATTATATTTTTAAATAAACTTATTGTTACCGCTATAATTGATTTTATTTGTATTGTACTTATAAGCTTTGTGATGTTTTTTGTTCATTATAAATACTTAAACTTTCAAGTAGGAATAGTTTCGAGTGGCATTTTTTTATTGTTTTTTGGAATAGAACGAATTTCGTTAGGATTTTTGCTTGCCAAATTTTCGTCTAGATTATATAATTGTGGGGTAAAACTGAGTTTAAAATTAAAATCAACGCAACTAGGCAAAAGAATTTTTAGGTAGAGGGAAGCTGATGAAAGAGAAAAAATTTAAAATGTTTGTAACTTTATCTACGGTTGTTATGGCATTTACCATGTTTGCACTATTAATAGTTTCAATTACTCAATTTATTAGAATATCAAAACTTACAAACAAGAAAGAAACAATGCAGATTCAACTAAATTATTTGGAACAAACAGAAACAGCCATTCGTAATTCAATATCTGATTATAAGAAAGTGGACTTTGTGGAAGATTATGCTAGAGAATGGTTAGGCTTTATAAAAGACGGCGATGTGATTTATGAGTTTGAATAAATAAAAAAGCACTGTAATAAACAGTACTTTTTTATTTCTATTGAATTTTCATCCATTCCATAGTTTTTGAGAAGGCGGCAATTAAATATGGTGCAAGGATTGTTAATATAATTAGGAATAAAACATTTTCCAAACCAATGGCAACAATGCCAAATGACGAACCTGCAAAAATTATTGTAAAGAAACAAACTGCAAACATGGTAAAAAACATAGTGCCGGTTATGCCATTAAAGGGTCTACATAATTTAAGCAATTGAGCAAGCCCTGTCATCGTTAATATAATAGTGGCCATAGAACTTACAATATCAGTATTATCAAGATTTCCTTGTGTAAAATATACGAAGGCATAAACTGCACAAACATTGATAATTAAAGCTAGACCTCCAGGTAGGGCATTTTTTATTAAGTTGTAAATAAATTTACCATTAATGCGTTCGCTGTTTGGTTTCAGGGCCAAAAAGAATGAAGGAATGCCTATTACAAAGTATTCTAATAATATTAATTGGAAAGGACCAAATGGATATGTTTGCTGCGTTGCGAGAATAAAAATAGAGAATATAATTGAAAAAATTGTTTTCATAAAAAATAATGCAGAAGCGCGTTGGACGTTGTTGATGACTCGACGCCCCTCAAATACCGTTTGTGGCATTGAGGAAAAATTAGAATCTAAAAGAACCATGTGTGAAACGCTTCTAACAGCTTCGCTACCAGAGGCCATTGCAATAGAACAATCAGCTTCTTTTAGGGCTAAAATATCGTTGACTCCATCACCAGTCATGGCAACTGTACAGCCAGAGCTCTTTAATGCTTTAACTAGAATTGCTTTTTGTTCTGGGGTAACGCGACCAAAAACTGTGTATTTCGTTGCCGCATTAATTACCTGTTTTTCGTTCATTCCTTCAAGGTTCACGAAAGCTTCTGTGTGTTCCACGCCAACTCTTTTCGCTATCTCAGCAACTGTTAGTGGATTATCTCCAGAAATAATTTTTACTGCAACGCCGTTGTCTTTAAACCATTTTATCGTTTTTTCTGCGTCATCTCTGATTCTATCTTCGAGTACTAAAATGGCGACGATATCTCTGCCTGTTGGCAGCTTTCCGTTGTTTATTGTGCCTTCACTTTTTGCCAAGACTAAAACTCTATAACCATCTTTGGCATATTGCTCAATCATGTTTGCAATTTTTTTATCAATTTCTTTTGACAAAACGAATTCCGGTGCTCCAAGAATGTATGTGCCTTGATTTTCGAAAGATACTGCAGATAGCTTCCTTGCAGATGAAAATGGTAATGTTTCAATCGGTTTAAGATCTTTGTTAAAACCAAAGTAATTTATCAATGCTTGGCTAGTTTGATTGTTGTCGGAAAGGGAAGAAAGGAATGATCCCATTATTCTTTTTAATGTAAAGCCTGAGTCGTTTTTAATTTCCAAAGAATTGTAAACTTTCATGGTTCCATCTGTAATTGTTCCTGTTTTGTCCAAGCATAATACATTCACCCTGGCAAGCATTTCAACACAATAGAGGTCTTGAACAAGAGCTTTTTGTCTAGCGAGTCGAATCACTGAAACGGTTAAGGCTACGGAGCTTAATAGGTACATGCCGGCTGGAATCATGCCTATTAAGGATCCTGCTGTGCCACGGACGGTTTCTACTATGTCTTTTCCCGATCTGAAATAATTATTTACATACATTGAGATTCCAAGAGGAATTATTATGAAACCAATAACTCTTATTATGTTTTTTAATGAACCCATTAATTCGGATTTTGGTCTTTTATATTTTTTTGCTTTATCAGCGAGTTGCTCAATGTAACTTGCTTTTCCAACTTTTGTAACTCGCACATAACCGGTTCCAGAAACAACGAAACTGCCAGATAACAGTGTGTCTCCAATTTTCTTTTTGATTGGAAGCGATTCTCCGGTTAATAGAGATTCATTTACTTCTATATTTCCATCAAGGAGTATGCAATCGGCTACAATTTGCTTTCCGACAGATAAAAAAACTATATCATCTATAACGACTTCATTTGTTGAAATTTGTTCTTTTACAGAGTTTCGAACAACTACTACAGTTGGAGCTGTTAACAATGATAATTTTTCAATGGAACGCTTTGCTCTTATTTCCTGCAAAATACCAATTGCTGTATTTGCAACTATAATAAGCATAAATAAAAGGTCTTTGTAGGAACCAACAATTGCTAAAGATAATGCAATTGCAAAGCATAATATGTTAAAAAATGTGACTATATTTTCAAAAAATATAGAGCGATAAGTTTTTACATTAGTGTTTTCTATTGCGTTAGTTTGGCCTTTTTCTATTCTTTCTTGAACTTGTTCAGTTGTTAACCCTATTTTGTAATCAGTTTTGACCCTTCTAACCCGAGTTTTAATTTGTGGTTCTGTTTTCTTTGTTTTTAGTTTAATTGAAGGGAAAAAACTAAAAGTTTTTTTGTGATCCAAATCTTTATTTTTTGAATCTGCTTTTATTTTAGTTTTGTTATTTTCTCTTTTTAAATTGTTTTTTTTGCTTGTATCAGCATTTTTAGATTCAAGATTGGTGGAACTTGATTTAACGTCTTTATTTACTTCGTTATTTTTTGTCAAAGATGTAATGGGCTTTGAAGACATGGTTTTTTGATTGCTTGTGCTTTTATTATCGGTCTTTTTAATAGATTTATTTTCGGGTGTGCTTGAATTTGTCTTTTGATCTAAAGACATTTTTTCAAGGGGAGTCAATTTTGCTTGTTCAAGTTTTGTTGAGAAAATTTTGCTTTTCTTATTATCCACAACGTTTTCCTTTATTTAAAATTAATTCTTTCTTAATATTAGTAATATATAATATAATATTGAAAAATGTCAATAAAAAATATAAGTTTTAAATTAATTTTACAAAATACTTGCAAAATATTGATGTAGATGTTAAAATTCAAATACGTTCCTTGCTTTGGCAAAAGACCAAAGCCGAATAGTCCATAAGGAGGTAAAAAAATGAAAACGTACGAGCTTTTATTTGCTTTAGACGGAGCACTTTCTGAAGAAGCTAGAGATGCAACCATTGAAAAAATAAAATCAATGATTGAGAAAGAAAAAGGCAAAATTCAGACAGTGGACAAATGGGGTATGAAAAAATTTGCCTATCCTGTTAAGTATAAAACGGAAGGATTTTACTGCCTAATGACGTTTGAAGCAGAAGTTGGTGTCCCAAAAGTATTAGACGGGTTGCTAAATATTACTGATGAAGTTGTTCGTCATATGATAGTCCAAAAATAATTGAAATATGAGGTGAAAAATGAACAAAGTTATTGTTGTTGGTAACTTAACTAGAGATCCAGAATTGATAACTACGAATAGCGGAGTTTCAATGTGTAGGTTTACCATTGCAGTACAAAGAAGGTATGCCGGTGCCGACGGAAATAGAGAAACAGATTTTATTCCAGTAGTGGTTTGGCGTGCTCAGGCAGATAATTGCTATAAATATTTAAAGAAAGGAAGTAAAGCTGGTGTTGTGGGCTCAATGCAAACCAGAAATTACGAAACAACTGATGGGCAAAAAAGGTATGTTACTGAGGTTGTTGCCGAAGAAGTTGAATTTATTAGCACAAAAGGTTCTGAAGAAGGTCGGGAAGCTTCTTCGAGTGAGGAGTCTGGAAAGAAAAATGTCGTTGACGAATTTGAGCCAATAGATGATGATGACCTTCCATTTTAAAGGAGATATATATGAGTAAAAATGTAAAAAAACAAAATGTTATATATGATGACAAAACGCCTAAAAAGCGTCGTCCTGTTAACAAAAAAGTTTGCTTATTCTGTGCAGACAAAGTAGAGACAATAGACTATAAGGATGTTGCGAGATTAAAAAGATTTATGACAGAAAAAGGAAAAATCATTCCAAGACGTGCTAGTGGTGTTTGTGCAAAGCATCAAAGGGAGTTGACAAATGCAATTAAAAGGGCGCGAGTAATGGCTTTGTTGCCTTATAAAAATGATTAACAAAAAAACACTTCTTTCAAAGAAGTGTTTTTTATTTTAATTCCGTAATATATCCAATTATTTTGTTGTTATTCTTGAACTTGGTTTTTTATCTTAAAAACTAGAAACTAATTTTTAAAAAGTTTTTTGTTTTTTATTATCTCTTGAACTATTTCATTGATTAAGAATATATCGTTATAAATAGGCTCCAGAAATTCAAAAGTCAAATCGTCTAGGTCTGTTGGTAAATTAAAAAGTTCTTTATTAAGATATAAAAAAAGATATTCGTCTCTGAAACTTAATCCAATTTTGCATTTTGCTTTTTTTGCCAAATTAATCAAATGTTGCATCATTGGCAGAGTTAATATTAACCTACCTTCAATTTGATCGTTCGTTTCAACGTGAAACAAGGTGTTAAATTCATTTGATTCGGTCTGTAATGATTGCAGGAGGCTCTTTTTGCAAGAATTTATGTCAAGAATGCATTTGAATTGCTTTTTAAATTTTATTGCACAAAAAACACCGTCAAATATTTTATCAACATTGATTTTGCCTTGTTTGTCTTTGGTGATTTTTTCTACTATTAAATCAGAACCAGAAAGGAAGACAGAGCCATCTCTGTTTTTTATTTCAAGGACAAATAGATCTTCTCCGGAATAATTAGTGTATTTTTGATTTGTAAATCTACTTTTATCAAAAAGCGTTCTTGAGACAAATCCTTGTTCTAGGTAAAAAGAATCTTCCCCCCAAATATATTTTAGAATCTCGCCGATGTTTTTTCTTTTAAATTTTTTTACAAAACGATCCTTGCGAGCCAAGATTGGAAGGGCGCAAAAAGCGAACCAAGCAAATAAGCCAATTAATATAAAAAGGGGAATACTTTCGTTATTTGGGTCTAAAAAAAAGCTCAATCCAACGCATGCGCCAACAACTAAAATTGTTGAAAAAACGAACCAAAAGATTGAGAATGTTTTTACATTTTTATATTTTTTTTTTGCAACAAAAAAACTATTTTCAAACTTTGCTTTAAATTCTTCTTTAGATATCATTATGCTTCCTCAATCAAAAACATAATAAACAATAAAACAAATTTTGTCAAATAAATATTGTTTTAAAATGTTGCATGATAAGAGATAACTTTGATATAATAACCTAGAGGAAAGTGTATGAGTGTTATAGCTATAGTAATAATTTCTGTAATTGCATTTATCTTGTTTGTTTCTTTTGTCTGCACCTTTAACTCATTAATAAAAGCAAAAAACAAAGTAAAAGAATCTTTTTCAAGCATTGATGTTCATTTAAAATTGAGATATGATCTAATACCCAATTTGGTTAATGTTGTTAAGGGCTACACTAAGCACGAAGAGTCAATTATGAGTCAAGTAGCGGATTTAAGAAAAAAGGCAGTAGAAGCAGAAACTCAAAAGCAAAAAATTAAAATTGCAAACGAATCTGGTGCTATTATAAAAAGATTATTTGCAACGTCAGAGGCATATCCTGAACTAAAAAGCAATAAATTGTTTAAAAGGCTGTCAAGAGAACTCGTTGAAATTGAAGATAAAATTTCTGCGGCAAGAAGATTTTATAATAGTGAGATTAACAGATACAACAATTTGGTCATGCAATTTCCAACAAATATAATTGCAAAGATTTTTGGATTTAAAAAGTTGGAGAGTTTTGAGATTGAGAGAATAGAAAAAACAGATATTTTAGTAGGGGGGCGGTTTGATAGTGATAATAGTTAATTGGGTGTTATTGGGCATTTTTGCTTTAACGTTTATTGCATCTATTGTGTTTACAATTTTTAATTTTTATAAAAAGAGCAAAAAACCTGTTTTGAGTGAAACTGAAAAGGTAAATGATTTGATTAGAAATAAGCAAAACAAGAATGGCAAAGAACAAAATGATGAGGCCCTTGTTGAAATTGAAAAAAATCAGGATATTGAACTTGAAATAAATAAAACTTATAAAGTTGGAGAAAATGAAGCGATCGCCGCAGGAAAATATACTTTGTTAATTGTCGGTTCTGGAAAAGAAAAATTTAACATAAAAATAGACAAATTTGTAAAAGAGCATAGGCATGGAGATGTGGTAGTGTTAGAAGATGGGGAAGAGATAACTTCAATTACGCAACCGATAATTTTAAGAGGCTGATATTTGACTAAATTAGTTGATATAATCTTATAAAAAAAGTTGACAAGATATTGTTGCGTGTGTTATATTATTCAAGCGTGGTGTGCCCACGCTTTGAATTTTGTTATAATTTTTTAAAATGGTGTGAAATTAAAACAATTAAGACGAAATCAAAGAATTTCCTCTTGGGGCAGAGAGAAATTCAACAACTACTTAAGGAGGTAAAAAAATGCCAACCGTTAATCAGTTAATAAGGCATGGTAGAACTAGTCAAAAGGCAAAATCGGCATCACCAATTTTGGAAGAATGTCCACAAAAAAGAGGCGTGTGCTTGTCAGTGTCGACGACTTCGCCAAAAAAACCTAACTCTGCAATGCGAAAAATTGCTCGTGTGCGATTGACAAATCGAATGGAAGGAACAGTATATATTCCGGGCATAGGGCATAATTTACAAGAGCACAGTGTGGTTTTGATTCGTGGTGGCCGTGTAAGAGATTTACCTGGTGTTCGTTATCATATAGTGCGTGGCACTCTTGATACTGCGGGTGTAAAAGATCGCAAACAGGCTAGATCAAAATATGGCGCAAAGCGCCCAAAATAACATATAGTTGTTGGGATTTGTCCCAAAAAAAACAAGGAGGAAATAAAATGTCAAGAAGAAATGCTGCTATAAAGCGAGATGTTCTTCCAGATCCAATTTATGGTTCAAAAGTATTGACAAAATTCATTAATCAGATTATGTGGGACGGGAAAAGAGGCGTCGCACAAAAAATAGTATATGATGCATTTGATACTATAAAGGAAAAAACCGGAGAAGAACCTTTATCAGTTTTTGAAAAAGCTTTAGAAAATGTAATGCCAGTTTTGGAAGTAAAATCCAGAAGGGTTGGCGGAGCTACATATCAGGTACCAATGGAAGTTAGAGCCGAAAGAAGACAAACCTTGGGGATTAGATGGCTGGTTACATTTGCTAGAAAAAGAAACGAAAAAACAATGAGTGAAAGAGTCGCTAATGAATTAATGGAAGCTGCAACATCACAAGGTGGTGCATTTAAGAAAAAAGAAGAAGTTCATCGTATGGCAGAGTCTAACAAGGCTTTTGCAACATATAGATGGTAGTCATAGGGATTGGAGTTATATGGGAAGAGATAAGAGTTTAGAATTAACTAGAAATATTGGTATAATGGCACATATTGATGCCGGAAAAACAACGACTACTGAGCGTATACTTTATTATACAGGTAAAAGTCATAAAATTGGAGAAGTCCACGATGGTCAAGCGACAATGGACTGGATGGCTCAGGAGCAAGAAAGAGGTATCACAATAACTTCTGCTGCGACGACAGTAAATTGGAAGAATCATAAGATAAACATTATTGATACCCCAGGCCACGTTGATTTTACTATTGAGGTTGAAAGGTCTTTAAAGGTTCTTGATGGCGCTGTTGAATTATTTACAGCTCGAGAGGGTGTTCAGTCTCAATCGAGAACTGTGTGGAACCAAGCAAATAAATATCATGTTCCAAGAATTGCATTTGTGAATAAAATGGATAGAGATGGTGCAGATTTTTTTAAAGTAGTCAGAACGATGAATGAAGAATTAAATGCACATGCTGTTCCTATTCAGATTCCAATTGGAAAGGAAGATGATTTCAAAGGAATTATTGATCTAGTTGAAATGAGGGCTGTTGTTTACAAGGACGCTGAAGGAAAAATTCAAGAAGAAACCGAAATTCCAGGTGAATTATTTGCGGAAGCAAAAAAGCATAGAGACTACTTAATTGAAGCGATAGCCGAGACTAGTGACGAGCTAATGGAAAAGTTCTTTGATGGAGTCGAATTTACTGAAAAAGAAATCAAAGAAGGGATTAGAAAAGCTACTTTAGCTTTGCAAATGACTCCAGTTTGTTGTGGATCAAGTTTAAAAAACAAGGGTGTTCAAAAATTGATTGACGCAATAATTGATTATCTTCCAAGTCCGTTAGATATTCCTCCAGTAAAAGGAGTGACTGAAGATGGAAAACCAGCAGAGAGAAAAACAAGCGACGAAGAACCATTTGCTGGTTTGGCTTTTAAGATTGCAACAGATCAGTATGGCCGATTGACATTCTTTAGAATTTATAGTGGAAAACTAACTACGGGATCTTATGTTTATAATTCCACAAAAGGTAAAAAGGAAAGAATTGGGCGTTTGGTAAGAATGCATTCAAATTCAAGAATTGAAGAGCAAGAAGCATATGCTGGAGATATTATAGCCATAGTCGGTTTGAAAGATACAACAACGGGAGATACTCTTTGCGACGAGAAACATCCGATAATTTTGGAGAGAATGGAATTTCCAGACCCAGTTATACAGGTTGCGGTAGAACCAAAATCAAAAGCTGACCAAGAAAAAATGACAGCAGCCTTATCAAAACTTGCAGAGGAAGATCCGTCTTTTAAGAGGTGGACTGATGAAGAAACTGGACAAACAATTATTGCTGGTGTAGGTGAATTGCATCTTGATATTATTGTTGATAGAATGAAACGAGAATATAAAGTTGAATGCAATGTGGGTGCTCCACAGGTTGCATATAGGGAAGCAATAAAGAAGCCAGCATTAAATGTGGAAGGAAAATATATTAAACAATCTGGTGGTAAGGGTCAATATGGACATTGTGTTATCAATATTGAGCCGTTAGAAGCAGGTGCTGGATATGAATTTGTTGATAAAATAGTCGGTGGTGTTATTCCAAAAGAGTATATACCGGCAATTGACAAGGGAATTCAAGAGGCTGCAAAAACAGGAATTTTAGCAGGATATCCTTGCGTTGACTTTAGAGTAACACTTGTAGATGGATCCTATCATGATGTTGATTCGTCCGAATTGGCGTTTAAAATAGCTGGATCAATGGCTTTTAAAGAAGCGTTCAGACGTGCAAATCCAATCATATTGGAGCCAATTATGAAATTAGAAGTTGAGGTTCCAGAGCAATTTTTGGGTGATGTTATGGGTGATGTTTCAAGGAGAAGGGGTTCTGTTTTGGGTACGAACGCAATTGGAAAAACTCAAGTTATTGATGCTGAAGTCCCATTGTCCGAGATGTTTGGATATGTTACTGACTTAAGAAGCAATACACAAGGTTTAGGACAATATCAAATGTCTTTTTCTCATTACTCAGAAGTTCCCAAAAATGTGTCTGAAACAATAATAGGACAAAGAGCTAAAAAAGATTAAAAAATTACATTAAAACATTTGTCAAAATAGTTTAAATGTGATAAAAATATAAAGAATAAAAAGTATAAGGAGATTTGAAATGGCAAAAGCAAAATATGAAGCCAAAAAACCACATGTTAACGTTGGAACAATTGGACACGTTGACCATGGTAAGACAACTCTAACCGCTGCAATGACTATGGTTGCTGGTGTAAAAGGTCTTGCACAACAGGTTAGATATGATCAAATAGATAATGCACCAGAAGAAAAGGCTCGTGGTATAACAATTAATACTGCGCATGTTGAATATGAAACAGCAAAAAGACACTATGCACACGTTGACTGTCCTGGGCATGCTGACTATGTTAAAAACATGATAACAGGTGCTGCTCAAATGGATGGCGCGATTTTGGTTGTTGCTGCATCTGATGGACCAATGCCACAAACAAGAGAACACATTCTACTTGCTCGTCAGGTTGGCGTTCCAAAAATCCTAGTATTTATGAACAAATGTGATCAAGTTGACGATCCAGAGTTGTTGGATTTAGTCGAAATGGAAATTAGAGAATTGTTAACTCAATACGATTTCCCTGGTGATGACACCCCAATTATTCGTGGATCAGCATTGAAGGCTCTTGAAGCTGCACAAGCTGGAAAAACTGATGATCCAGCATTTGGACCAATAAATGAGTTGTTTGATGCCTTAGATAGTTATATTCCAGAACCAAAGAGAGATGTTGATAAACCATTCTTAATGCCTATTGAAGACGTTTTCACAATTACTGGACGTGGAACTGTTGCTACAGGACGTGTAGAACGTGGTGTGTTAAAAATGTCTGATACAGTTGAAATCGTTGGTATTCGTCCAACAAAGTCTACTGTTGTTACAGGTATTGAAATGTTTAGAAAATTGCTCGATGAAGCAGTTCCAGGTTATAATATTGGAGTTCTTCTACGTGGTATTCAAAGAACTGAAATTGAACGTGGACAAGTTTTGTGTAAACCAGGCTCAATACATCCACATACTGATTTCACAGCCGAAGTATATGTATTGACAAAAGAAGAAGGCGGAAGACATACTCCATTCTTTAATAATTACAGACCACAATTCTACTTTAGAACAACTGACGTTACTGGAACAATTGAGCTTGAACCAGGTGTAGAAATGGTTATGCCAGGCGATAATGTTAGAATGACCGTGAAATTGATTACACCGATTGCCGTTGAAGAGGGATTGCGTTTTGCTATCCGTGAAGGCGGAAGAACTGTTGGTTCTGGTGTTGTTTCAAAAATTATCAAATAATGATTGATTAGGTAAAAAAAAAGAGTTCTAAAATGAACTCTTTTTTTTGTTATAATTTTAATCGTTATTTTTCAGTCCCACAATTAGCGCAAATTCTTTCGTAATATTTTAAAGCGCTGTATACGGCAGAAATAAATTTTTGTGAATCTAGCGTTTCTCCAGCTTGTAAAAAAGCTTCATAATAATTTCTATATAAAACTTCAAGTGCACCTTTAATAACTTCTTGCCAAGCAATTTCATCTTTATCGTATATGTCACTTTCGTATGGACGATTTTGAATCATTAATCCTGTAGCAAAATAATATGAATTATCTTTTTGTGATATCATATCAATTTGAATGTTATCCTTTGCTAGGAGTTGTCTTAAGCGTTCAGTAATTTCATCTTTGCTTCCATACATATGTTTTCTTTTTTTATCCGTGTATTCTTGAATACTTGGATAAATGCACAAATCGGCGGTTTTATTTTTGTTATTAAAAACCTTTTCAAATGGTCTATTTATTAATGTTTGATAAGATAAAACATTTGAATTTAAGTTGTATTTGCCTGAATATGCTTCAGCTATCGAATCATCAATATAACGTGCTAATAAATATAAATCAAACAAAGGAATTGTATTGTTTGTGTTTTTATATTTATTAGGGTCATAAGCAAAATTTTGTTCTCCAATATCTCCCTCAACAGGTTTTCCTAGCAACAATGCGCCAAGAGCAACTAAATTTAAGCTGGGTTCTAATGTTTTCATGTAAAAGCCTCCATAAACAACTTTATTTTATCACATAAATATAGAAAATTCAATAGTAATAATAAATTTTGTAATTAGAATTTTATTGTTAATAAATAAAATCATAAGTAATGTTTGCTTCGCATTTAACTAGTACGCCAAAGATGTAAATACTGTATTTTTCGTTAATATAAACATTTTGAAGATCAAAGTTTTCATTTAGAGTAAAGTCAAATTGAATATAAGAAAAAATTGGATAATTGTTAAGCTGGCTCATTTTTTTTAATTGAGTAGCGTAATTAGCGACCGATGTACGTGTATCCAAAAGCAAAGAATAATGGTATAGTTTTTCTCCATTTTCATAGCTCACAGTGGGCAAGTCATTTCTAATTGCTGTTTTGCTAGATATTGTGTAAGTAAAAAAATTACTTGGATGAAGGCCCCATTCATTTATATATTCATCAACAGAAATATTTTCTGGTATATCCCAATCTGCACTTCCATCACTATAGGATTTTCCATAATAAAAATCAATCCGTGCAGTTAGTAAATCATAATCATAGCGTAATCCAACTTGATATTTGCTAATAACCTTGTTATATGCAACTATGCTTGTGTGTATTTGATTATCTATTTTTTCTGCATTTCCCCATAATTTCATTGAGCCAAGTTTTCCGAGCCCAGTGTCCATTATTCCATTGCCAATAATTTTATAATAGTCTTTAGTGTTTAGTATATGCGTGGCAATTATGAATGCATCTGAAGCAGATCGAAGATCGGGGGTTTCGTTTTCGTTAAAATCAATATCTAAAATTGATTCGGTATATGCTTCTACATCAAAATTATAGTTTGGCTTCTTTTGGATTTTAAATGCAATAAAATTTCCAGAAAAAAAACCAATAGTTCCGCCAAGAACTATTATTAACAAAGTAGTTACACTATATTTTAAAATTTTTTTGAATCGCATCATATTATAATATGCAAGATGTCCTTTATAATCGACTAATTAGAATAAGTATAACATAATAATTTGTCAAATACAACATTAAATTATATATCTTGACGAAGAATTATAGTATTATCTTGTTTGATTTTGGGATCTTTGGAAGGAACGATAATTAATTTTGTTTTTATATCATTAACTATTTCTTCCATATGAGTTATAAATCCAATATTAATACCCATATCTTTTAATTTGTTTAAGGCAAATACTATGGATTCTCTTAATTCATTATCAAGTGTGCCAAACCCTTCATCTAAAAAGAAGAAATTGAAATGTTTATTAGACATTCGGGGAATGCTTTCGGCAATTGACAAAGAAAGGGCTAGACTAATAATAAATGTTTCGCCACCTGATAATGTAGATATTGAGCGAATATTGCCATTATCAAAACTATCAATTATCCAAAAATCCTTGTTTTTGTAAAATAAAGAATATCTCCCATTATATAATGATACTAATTTAAATGATGTAATTTGACATATTTCTTGTAACAATTCTTCGGCAACAAAAGCTAGAAGTTCTTTTCCGTGAATTAGAGATGATATTTCACAAACTAAATCTAATTCTTTTTGAGCCTTGTCAAGGCTTGCCATTAGTTCTTTTTGTTTTAATTTTTGTTCTTTTTTATATATGAGATTTTGTTGAAGTTTGCCAATGTCAATTTGATTGTTTTCTATAATAATTTTGAGATTTTCGATTTGAGAACTTAAGTCTTCTTTTAATTTATATTCTGTGATTTCTGGAATTTCATTTAACGAATCTTGAATATATTGCATCTCTTTTTGCATGTCATTATAATTTTTTTCAAATTCCAAAAAGTTTGAGTTTAATTTTGAAATTAAAATTTCAGGATCATTTGTTTGACACAATTTGATTATTGGTTCAAGATTTTTCTTTAATTCTAATATATCAAAATTAATATTTTCATAATCTATTTTCTTTTGTTCGATAGTTGTGTTGATTTTTATGGTTTTTTGTTTGATTTCGTCTAATTTTTTTGTAATATTTGTTTTTTCTTTAATTATGTTTTCTTTAAAAGATTTTATGTTTTTTATTTTATCATCTAAAGATTCATTGGAACTTAAAAACTTCATTTTTTCTTTTTCTAAAAGAGAAATTCTGCTCTTTATTTCAATAAGTTGATTATTAATTTCAATTTTGTCTTCTTCATAAAATTTTATTTTTGTTTCAAATTCAGTAATTTCTTGGTTGAGTAATAATTGATTATTTTGTATTTCAGAAGTTTTTATATCTATGTTGTTTAATTGTTCTTGCAGAGTGTCTAATGATTTAGACAATGAGTCTATGTTTTGAGAAGTAATTGATAAATGTTCAAGTTGTGCTTCGGCTAAAATGTTTTGTATTTTGCTTATATAATTTTTTATAACATCCGCCATTTCAGAATAGCAAATTCTAAAAGCGCCATCATTTTGATTTAAAAGTGTTAATTGATTATTCTGTTTTTCCAGACTTTCAATTTTAAATTGAATTTTTTCAAAATTCATATTTTCTTTTTCAATTAAATTCTTTTTGTCTAAAAAACATACAAAGGCATCTTCTGTTAGATCTACAAATTTAATTAGTGTTTTATTGGTTTCGGATTTAAAATAATTTATAATATCTAAAATTAATTTTCTTTGTTCGCTAATAGACTCTAATATTTGTTCTGATTTAGCCAGATCGGTTTGATTTTTGGCCTTTTCAATATAGGAATTTTCAATGTTTTTTTCAATCAATGACAAAGAATGATCTAAATTTGTTAAATCATGGGAGCTGTTTTTAAACAGTCTGGTTATAGTATTTCCGCAAATTGGACATGGTTGACCAATTGTTGACTCGTCGGAAACTAATTGTTCTGCATTGTTCAAAATATAGTTATTTTTTTCTTGGTTTATTTTTTTGTATTCTTCTTTTAATGTATAGATATTATCGTTTATGTAGTTGGTTTTTGTATTAAAGCCTATTATATCAGATTTTATTTTAACTTCATTTTGTTTAAGTTTTTCAAGTTCTGTTTCAAATGTGTTTATTCTTTCATATAAAATATCAAGATTTTTGTGTTCTATATTAAATTCTAGAACCTGTTTTTTTGTCTTGTCAACAATTAATTTAAAACTTTCAAGATCGCCAAAATTACGAATTAGCATTTTAAGTTTGTTTTCGTTTTTTCTTATAATTTTGTTTCTTAAGTTTATATTCTCAAATTTCTCATTCGAAAGATTTAATAAAGATTCATAATGACTTTGTAGCTTTTTTAAAACTAAATTATATGTAGATAATTTAGTTAAATTTTCTAAAGCATTTTTTTGCTTGTTAATAGCAAGGATTTCTTCATTTATTTTTGTTTTTTGTTCTTTTAGGTTGTTCAACTCATTTGTTGTATTTGTTAAAAGAGTAATATTTTTTTTAATAGCAGCTTTTGCTTCATTTATTTGTGTTAATCGATTGTTTATTTTTATATTAAAATTTGATTCTTGTTTTTTTAATTCAGAAAATTGAGCAAATCGACCTTTGAATTCTTGTAATTCCAATAACACAGCGTCAGAATTGTTGATTGTCATTTCTTTTTTTATAATGTCTTGTTCAATCTTACTATTTAATGAAAATTCTTTATCTAGTTTGGCTTTTTGATTGTTTAATTCACTTAAATCTAAATTTAATTTTTTTGCTTGTTGGTTTAGATCATAAAGCTTTGTTATTTCTGTTTTATTATTAAAAATTAATTTGTAAGCTTCATATTCATCTTTTTGTTTCTCATAATATAAACATTTATCTTTTAAATTAGCTAATTTTATTTTTAAATTTTCTCTTTTTTTAATGTTTTCAAGAGCTTTTTTTGTGTTGTTTTCTTCAACAATTAAACTTTCTAAAGTTTCTCTGTCTTTTTTTATTAATATTGTTTTGTTGTCTAGTTCTTCTTTTAATTTTAATAATTGATTATCAAGGTCTTCTCCCAATTCTGTTAGTGATAAATTGATTTGTTGGGTTTTCTGTTTTAATAAAAGTTTTTTTTCGTTAACTTTTTGTATCAAACTATCTCCAAATTGATTTAATCCAAAAAGATTTCCAACAAGGTTTATTCTTTCTGCAGGTTTTGCTTTTAAAAAAGCGGCAAATTCTCCTTGGGGGAGGGCTATACATTTTGAGAAATCGTCCATAGAAAGACCGGTAATTTTTTTAATTGCATCATTTACAGCAAATGTTCCTTCGGCTATTATTTTTTCTTTGCAGATTAAAGTTGCAGAACTCTCAACTATACCATTTTTTTTCATATTATAAATTCTTTTAATGGTATATAATTCATCTGCTATAAATGAAAATTCAACAAGACAAGTCTTGGAATTTATATTAATAAAATCGCTTTTGTTTCGACTTCTTTGTGTTTGTCCAAAAAGTGCAAGTGTAATAGCGTCTAAAATTGTGCTTTTTCCACTGCCGGTTGGACCCAATATAGCAAATATTCCATTTGATGTTAGTTTTTCAAAATCAATTTCTTGTTTTGTTGAAAAACAATTTAATCCGCTAAATGATAAAAATTTAGGATTCATTACTTTCCTCCACCAAATTTAAAAAGGTTTCTAATAAGGCTTTTGTTGGTTCATTATTGGTTTTTGCCTTATAAAATTCGATAAAAATTTCTCTGGTATTAAGATCTTTAATTTTGCGTGTTTTTAAATTTAAAGTTTGTGTCGATTCTAAAATTATATTTAAAACATTTGGGTAGTTTTGCTTTATTTGAGTAATTATGCTATTTTTTATGTTTTCAGTGTTTTTGATTTTTAAATATATCAAAGTGTTTTTTGGAATTTTTTCAAGCTGGTCAAAAATTTGATTTTCATTGCAACAAACTTCTTTTAAATCCCAAGGAGCTTTAAGCGGCAACGCCTTACAAGTATTGGTTGTCGAATTCCATATTATTACATTGGGTTGAGAATCATAAATTCTTAATTTGATTATTGATCCAGCATAGAATATTTTTGAGTTTGAGTATTTGATTTGTTGCGTTGAATGTAGATGGCCAAGTGCAACATAATTACAATCTTTAAAAATAGTTGGGCTTACAGCCATAGCATCTCCAAGTTTTACCATGCGTTTTGTTGTTTTATTATTCTCTGAGGTTAGTTCGTGAGCTCCGACTAAGTATAGATGAGTTAAAAACATAGATGGAATATTTGGTTCAAATTGTTTTCTTATTTCGTCAAGTATAACTTCAATATTGTGTTGATAATTGTTTTTTTCAAAATTAAGATTGTTAATATTAGAAGAGAACAATCTACTTTCACTAGGATAGGGCAATAATCCAACATTTAAATACTCATTTTCTTTTTTAAGTTTAACATATCCTATGCCGGTTTTTACGATATTAATATTTCCAACAACTGGATATTGGGGTAAAGGTGAAAGATCGCTAACAATTACAATGTTGTGTTTTTTTGCAAGAGATAGGCAGGCGGCAAGCCGTTTTGGGTCATCATGGTTTCCAGCAACAACCAAAACTGCACGATTATTATTTATTGTTAATTTTTCTAGAAAATCGTAAAATAAATCTTCGGCTTCAGCTGATGGTGTTGATGTATGAAAAATGTCACCAGCTATTGCAACAACATCTATACTTTCTTTGTCGCAAATTTCACAAATTTCTAACAAAGTCTGTCGTTGTTCTTCTAGTCTTAAAACTGATTCACTTTTTGCACCTAAATGCAAATCGCCCGTGTGTAATACTTTCATTTTTACCTCTATTTAACAAAAATGTTAAATCAAGTTGAAATTTATTAATTATAATGGTATTATACATCTAATAGATAAAAATGTAAAACAAAAGGAGAAGACCTTGGGACTTTGTAAGTTTTCTGGATTATATGGACAAACAATGCCAATAGTGATTGATAGTCAATTTATAACAGAATTTTTGCCTTACGCTGATGCCGATGCCATTAAAGTTTATTTTTTTGGGCTAAATTTATGTTTTTCTAAAGATGAACAAAATAATAACATTGATTACATGGCAAACGCGCTTTCCATGTCAGAAGAAAGAATAATAAGTGGGTTTGAACATTGGCATAATCTTGGATTGATCCAGGTTATTGCAAAAGATCCTTTAGAAATAAGATATTTGCCAGTAGACTCTGGTTCTGGAAGATTAAAAAAATACAAAACAGATAAATATCATGATTTTAATGTTATGTTACAATCAATTATCAGCGGGAGAGAAATACTTCCGAATGAATTTAATGAATATTATTATTTCATTGAAAGCAGTCATATTGAACCCGAAGCTTTTTTATCAATTGTAAAATATTGTACAATGTTAAAAAGCGATAAAGTTAGATATCCATATATACTTGCAGTGGCCAAAAGTTTTGTTCAAGATGGATTATTAACACAGCAAACAATTGAGGAAAAACTAATTGAACTTGAGCAAAGCGCTAGTGACTTAAAAGCCGTTTTGCGAGCTTTGGGCATAAAGCGAGATGGTGATCCAGAAGAAAGAAGAATGTATGTAAAATGGACAAAAGCTTTGGGTTTTTCGCAATCAGTTATACTTTATGTTGCAAGACAGTTAAAAGGTCAAAGCATATATAAATTAGACGAGTCTTTGATGAAATATTATCAGAATAAGTTATTCTCCATTTCAGAAATTGAAAACTATTCAGAAACCCAAGAAAAAATGTTTCTTTTAGCAAAAGATATTACTCGTTCTATTGGTGTGTTCTATCAGAATTTGGACAAAGTTATTGAAACATATGTGGCAGATTGGTTGCAAAAAGGTTATGAAAGAGATACTTTGGTATTGATTGCCGATTATTGTTTCAAAAAAAGCATACGAACACTAGAGGGAATGAATTCAATTATTCAAAAATTCTATAAATTAGGCTTAATAACTATTGAAGCGATTGAGCAGTATACAAGTGGATTAGCAAGTGTGGACAACAAAATAAGCAGTGTATTGGAAAAAGTTGGACTAATTAGGAATGTAAATAGTTGGGATAGGGATTTCTATAGAACATGGACTTTTTCATGGAATATTCCCGAATCCATAATCATGCTTGTGGCGGAAAAATCAAAGGGAAAAGAACAACCGCTTGCATATATGAATAAAATCTTATCAAATTTACATAGCAAAGGCATAAACGATGAAAAGGAAGTCGAAAAATATTTAGAAAAAGAAATTAATTCAAAGGCTGGTTCCGAAAACATGATGAAGCGCATATATTCAGAAAAAGATTTGTCTGCATTATTCGATAATTTAGATGATATAGAGGTTTAATATGACAAGGGCAGAGATTGAATCGCAAGTATGGCAAGCAATAAGAGAAAGAAGAACATATGCAGCTGAAAGAGCAAGAGCAAACTATATGTTTGCAAAACAAAATGTTCAATTTTTGGAATTGGAAAAAAAAATTAGAAGCATTGAACTAGAAATTGCGAAAGCGAATTATAGTGAAAAATCTGTATTAGAAAAAGAAAAGGAAAAGCTCGAGCAGGCAAAAGTGAAAATTTTAAAAAGCATGGGCCTAAAAGCGGAAGATTTAAAACCAATTCCATATTGTTCGGAGTGTGGAGATACTGGATTAAATAATGGCAAATATTGTAAATGTTTTAAGACTCTTTTATTGTCCAAATTGATAGAAAATAGTGGCATTAATATTAAAGAGCTAGTTGATTTTAGTCAGTTTGATGAAAAAATAGGTACAACATCGGAACAAATAGAACAATTGAAAAACTATAAAAAATTCTTGATAGAGCTCTCAAAAAAATTTCCAAATCAAAAATACAAATGTTTTACAATATGTGGAAAAACCGGCACCGGAAAAACATTTGGATCAAAATGCTTAATAAAAGAAGTTATAAAAAAACAAGAATCTGCTTTGTTTGTTTCGTCATATGAGATGTCTAGTTTATTTTTAAAATATCATACCGCATTTATACAGGACAAAAATGAAATAATAGACACTTTGTTGGAACCCGAACTATTGGTAATAGATGATCTTGGGGCAGAGCCGATTTTTAAAAATGTTACAAAAGAATATTTATATGTTGTGATAACAGAGCGAATTTTAAGCGGGAAAACAACATTTATAACGACAAACTTATCTCTTACAAATTTGATTGATAGATATGGAGAGAGAATTTTTTCAAGGTTGACAGACAAAAAACTGGCTCAAATAATTGAATTAAAGGGTGAGGATTTAAGACATATAAAATAACATAAAATGATTGACATTAAAGTAATGTAAAATATATAATTGACTAAAGTCTGTTGGCAATAGAGAAGGATTTTTTAATGCGAAGTTTTAAGTGCTAGGCAAAGATTTAAAGAGAAAAGCCAGAATAAGATAATTGATTTAAGGAGAATTGTAATGCACGATAATTTGATATAATAAAAAAATTAATAAGCTAAAATTTCAAAATCTACAAATAAATTACAAAAACATCTATCAAAAATAGTAGCTTATGTAGTTGTGGTATGCATTAGATTGAAAAAATATTTATTTTTAGTTCCGAAAAAATGCTCTAAATTAATAATTGAATATATGCTGATGTAGCACAGTCGGTAGTGCACCGCCTTGGTAAGGCGGAGGTCACGGGTTCGAGTCCCGTCATCAGCTCCACAAATAAAATCACTAAAAGCCTTATAAATAAAGGGATTAAGCAATTTTTTAATTTTTAAAAACATTTATTAATTTTCCTAATAAAACACATTTGCTGTCAAATTTATCAATATTTGCTGTCAAAAATTTTTCGAAAAAAATAGACCGATAGTCAAAATTTCAACTATCGGTCTAAATC
>CALVJV010000024.1 GCA_944332395.1 uncultured Clostridia bacterium
AAAATAATTTTTGAATCTGAAAATGACGAAAAAGATTTTAAAAACAAATATAACACAATAGTAAACCCAAAGATGTTTGATTATAGAGATAAATTTTTAGGATATAAAATGAAATTAAACTAAAAAATAATAGGCTAACGGCATCGTAAAGAAATGGTGGGTTAAGCAACAGGCTCTGCCTTGCGAACCCCCATTTTAGATGCCGTTTTGTTGCATTCTCGCTAAAAAGAATTGATTTTTTACTTATTTTTTTGATTAAATATAAATTTTCTTGGTGCAAGCAATTTGTTCCGTTTTTGCTTGCTGGCGTGTGCTTGTCTGGCTAGCGAAGCGACGCCACTTGTATCAAGACAAGCACACGCCAGGATCTCATTTTTGAAAATTAAATTTCTTAATACACAATTTCTATTCTACGAGGCATACTAGTTGATTTTTTTTGAAAAATATGTTATTTTATTATTAAATCATTACTAAAGGAGAAATGTATGGTAAAAACTACAATTGAGGAATTGAAATCATTATGTGATTATGATGGCTCTAAATATGTATCAAAGCAAGGACAAGATTATATAAATGCTCTATCACAAGTATTTGATTTGAAAAATAAAAATGATAAGCCTTTTACCATTGATGATATTTTGCAACAGCCAACTCTATATTCTTTTCGTTTCACTGGAAAAAATGAATTTATTTATACTTGCAAATTACAAGCTACGCCCATGATTATAAAACACGACAAAAGAAAAAATGAAAAAATTATTGCATTTGACTTTGTAAATGATGAACAAAAAAATATTTTTAACAAAGCTTTAGGAATTGCTTATTTAATAACATGTGAGATTAATAATCAAGAATATATAATAAAAATAGGTTCTTCTAGGAATACATTTAGAGATAGATTGGGCTCATATAATTGTGGAGTAGTAAATAATTGGAGAACTGCCTCTACCACAAACATAAAAATCTTACAATCTTTTGTTACTACAAGATTGGTTTTTAAATTATACTTATGCGACTGTAGTGAACCATATCAAATCAATTGGCATGGGGTTTTATCTCCAAAATTAGCACTTCCTAAATCATTAGCAATAGAAGATATTATGCTAAAACAATTTATTGCTCAATTTGGGCATAAACCACTTGCAAATATTCAAGCAAATGCAACACAGGTAGATTAATTCAATATTTAATTTTATTTGTTAAAAGTTCTATTACTTCTTTCTCTTTATCTGTAAATATTATATTTGTATCAAACGCTAAATGTTTTAAGACCATAATATTGTTAAAATTACCATACCGTGTTAAATGAACAATTAATTTAAAGTGATCCTGTGTAATAATTCTTTTATAATTTTCAGCCTCTTCCTCGGTTTCAAAGGCTAAATATCCTACGGATTGCGTTACATTTACATGATGTTTGATAAATGGAATATAATAAGTGGATAATGGGACAATTATTATCCATTTATCATAAATATTTTGTTTTATTTTTGCATATCTTGTTTTCCTTGCTGTATGTATAGTTTCATATCTAAAAATTTCAGTTTGAACATCACTTAATTTATCTTTTTGAGTAAAATTGTGTAGATCGCATCTATAATTAAACTTATTGTTTTCTAATTGTATGCTTTTTTCTATTATATTAATAATATTCTGAGAAATATATAATGGCAAAAACGGCAATGTTGAAGGTATTATGACATCTTCTTGTGTATCTTTTACTAAATAATTGTTTATGATTTTTGTGGCATTTTTTACGCCTTTTTGCCATACAAAAATTGTAAAAGATGATCCTATATTTGGAAAATATTTTTTTGCATCATTGTCAATAATTATAAAAGATCCTTTTGTTAATAATGATTTTAAGGTTGTATTATTGTTATTATAGGTCATCCAATTATTAGGAGTGATAAAACATAAAAAACCTTTATTTTTAAGCAGTTCTATAGAAAGATCAATAAATTGATTTGATATACTCTTATTTTTATTACCCCCTCCAGAATATGGTGGGTTTGCCATTATTAAATCCCATTCATTATAAGAATTAATTTCAAATGCATTTAGATATTGAATATGCTTAGGGTTTAATATTTTTTTACAATTTGCTAATCTTATTTTATTTATATCAAAAAACCATATATTATCTAAAGAAGTTTTTGTTTTACAATAAGCACCAAAATTACCATTTCCACAACATGGATCAAGTATTTTCAAATTTTTGTTTTCCCAAAAATCATTAGGAATATAATCAATCATTTTTTTCACACATTCCATTGGCGTGCAAATATCGTCATTAGATTTTTTATGATATGCATCTATGTTTATTTTATTATAATATTCAAAAATATTTTCCATAGATGTATCCCCTTTGTATTCGTAAGGACTTTCATATTCTAATTCATCACTTTGTAAAACATCAAAAAAACTAATCTGTTTATGTTCCATATTTTATTATTCCACCTTAAAGATAAATCTATTATATCATATTTTATGTAGTTATGCAATTCAACTTTATTTTTAAATTAAAAAAACGAAAAGTTTTATCAAGAACATAATCAAACAAAAATATCATATTGTTAATTGTTGTTAGGTATATAAATTTTGTCTGCGACTTTAACTGCTTTATAGGTAGTGCCATTTATAGTTTGTTCTACATATTCAGGTTTGCCATCGGCAGTTGCTCGCAAGATTATGTTGTCTTTATCTATGTCTGGTTTTTCTATGTTTATATCTATTATTTGTTCTTCTTTGGATACTTCAATGATTTGTATTCCTTTATTCACAAGATAGGAACTAAATTGCCACAGTTTTTCAAATTTTCCATTTGAGTCTATGATAAAACTAAAATCATCTTGTGGATAATATGCTGTTATTCTATAAAAACACATTTTTTTATTCTCCTTTTATATTGCTATTTGCCTTAATTTTCTATTGGCGTAAGGTAGCCATTTTTTATTTACAAAGTTTAAAATTTCATCACTTGGTTTGGTATCGTGGTCGCCATAACATTGCAAGATTTTATGATTTTTAAGTGAATATTCAAGGGTTACAAGTGGAGTGTTTGGTGATAATCTATTGCGAATAAAGAAAATTAGTGTTTCTTCTCGTGCGAATTTTTGGTCATAGTTCATTCTGCCCACACAATGATTTAATTTTTCGCCTTCATAGACTAATTGTTGTGGACTTTTTGCAATTATGCAAATAAAATCTTCTTTAATAATCAGCCTTTCAAGAGATAGATATTTGTTAGCCACATTTGCAAACTTTTGATAGAGTTCTTTTCGTTGTTCGGCATCTTTTTCAGCTTTCTTTGTGTGATATTGATCTATTCGTATATTGTGCCACTTTTTGAAATTGTGTGGATAACGATTCTTATCATCAGTCATATCAAGCCCTAAATACTCGCAAGCATGTCTATAATCTTCATAGTTGAACCCATCTGTATTTTGCTTAATGAGATACTTTAAGAATTTATCTCTTTCGTTGGGTTTTAAAAAATTTTTTAAACTACTAAAATTTTCTTTTTGTGCAAATTGTTTCTTAAATCTTTCAAAGTTATATATTTCATTAATAGGTCTGTGTTGCTTATATGCTTTAATAATTGAAGTTATGTAATAGTGGGGGTTACCTGCTTCTTCTCGATTCTGATAAAGCCATTTACAAAAATTCTTGTCTTTTTCACAAAGCCTCAATATTTGAATGCTTGTTGCAAGATTACTCATTCCTGCCTTTACTAAAAGTTCGCATTTAGGATACTTTTCATAGAATTTCAAATAATTTAAAATGTCTGTGTATTTGTATAAGTCAACTGCCGAATATTTGTATTTTTCAAGTTTAGAAACATATTCTTTGTTGATGGTAGGGGCGTTTATTCTAAAATATTTAGCATCATTCCACCCCCAATCATAGTCAGTCCAATGTGGATATTTAGATATGCCTTCACGATACCAGCCAACTTTATAAAAGCCCATTGTAAGTCCAATATCTTGCAAATATACTTTGTCAGTATTTATTCCGTGAACAACAACTTGCTTGCAATACCATTTTTTGCGATAGTTTCTAACTGCAACAATGACTTCGCATAGTTCGTGTCTATATTCTGTGAAATACTTATAAAATCATGTGTTTCCATTCTGTTCGGGACAGTCTTTTAGGTCATGTTTTCTAATCTTATCAAGCATATATTGTGGTATTTTTCTTATGTTTTTTATATTAATCATTTTTTACTCCTTTATTGTAATTTAACTTTTCCGTCAAGTAATGCAGATATTGTTTTAAGCAGGAATTTATCAAAGGTTTGATTGTGTATATCTACGCTAACTGTTTCAATTTTTTCTTGTTTTTGTTCTTCTTTTTGAATAAACTCTACAT
>CALVJV010000025.1 GCA_944332395.1 uncultured Clostridia bacterium
CGCAAGAAGAATATGCGGAAAAGCAACAAAAAGCAATAGAACTAATTAACGAAGTAAAAGAAAAAAAGAATAAAAAGAGGGCAAGTTAATGTTTACAAACAAAAAGGTTTTAGTATTAGCAACAACAGATAACATGATTTGGCAGTTTTTATTGCCACATATAAAGCAACTTCAGAGCATGGGAAATGAAGTTGAATGCGCATGTAATAGATCAGGATTTTGGTTTGATGAGTTACAAAAATTAGGCCTTATTGTTCATGAGATTCCTTTTAAAAGAACGCCTTTAAACTTTCAGAATTTAAAAGCATATAAACTATTAAAAAAACTTTTTAAAGACAGAAAATATACTTTAATTCATTGTTGTCAGCCAGTTGGTGGTGTTATGGGACGATTGCTTGGAAAAAAATTTAAAAAACCAGTTATATATACTGCCCATGGTTTTCATTTTTATAAGGGCGCGCCCTTGTTGAATAAAATAGTTTACAAAAATGTGGAAAAACATTTTGCGAAATACACAGATGTTTTAATAACTATGAATCAAGAGGATTTTGAAGTCGCCCAGAAATTTAAAGCAAAAAAAGTTTATAAAATTAATGGGATAGGAGTTAACTGGAAAAGATTTGAAAACATTGATAAAACATTTGACAGAGAAGAGTTTAGAAAGTCACTTGGTTTTTCTGCCGAAGATAAAATAATCTTGACGGTTGCTGAGCATACCGAAAACAAAAATTATAAAACTATTTTACAGGTTATAAAAGATCTTCCTCACAATTATAAATTTGTTTCTTGTGGGGTGGGTAAGTTATTTGAACAAAACAAAGAAGACGCTAATTTGCTTAATTTAAATGATAGAGTAAAATTTTTAGGCTATAGAAAAGACGTTAACTTGATAATGAAAGCAAGTGATTTGTTTTTGTTTGCTTCCTTTAGAGAAGGATTGCCTCTTGCGATGCAAGAAGCTATGTATTTTGGTTTGCCAGTTGTGTGCTCAAATATTAGAGGAAATAGAGATTTAATAGAACAAGGAAAAGGTGGTTTTTTAGTAAACGAAATAACTAATTATAAACTTTATTCAAATTATATAAAAGAGGTTTTTGAAAGAAATCTTCAAAAGGAAATGGGGCAACATAACTCAAATATAATTAAGAGCTACAGCATTGAAAATGTGCTAATGCAGATGGAAAAAATTTATGAGGAAAATTTTAATGCCAATTAGATTAAAATCTTTTGATTTGTCATTTTTAAGAAGTACAGAAATTAATGCAATATTAGTTAAAGATGTAATGGCATCAGTTTTTTTAGTGCTTTCAATTTTTTTCCCATATATGAAGTGGGTGTTGGTCTCTGTATTAATAGTGTATATGTTGATTGAATTAAATATAAATTCATTCGCACATATTTTATTTTTTAGTTCAGGCTTTCCTAATATTTTGCATTTGTCCATATTATTAGGAATTTATGTTTTAATTCAAGCTTTAATTTTTCTGACAAAGATCCTTATTAGAGAAGAAAAGTTGTTTAAGTTTGATTATATTTTCATATCGATGACCGTTATTTTTTATGTTTATGTTCTGATTTTTGCAGTCAATAAAATTAGTTTTTCATTAGTATACTTTGCAACCATAGGTTTAATGTATATAATATATAAGGAAAAAGAAAAAGTAAACTTTAAAATTTTAATAAGATGTTTTATTTATGGAGTTCTATTTTTATATGCAATTTCAATTTTTACATTATTAAAAGATCAAAGTTTTTTTTATCATAATGAAGTTTTGCGTTTTCAAGCATTCTTGGAAAATCCAAACGCATTTTATATATTTACTACAGTTGCGCTTTCATTTTGGATGTTTTTATACTTAAAAAATGAAGTTATAGAATATGAATTTTTGACGGGATATTTTATATTAAATTGCATTTCAATATTAACGCTTTCAAAAACAAGCTTATTAATAGTTTTTATTTTAAACTTTGTATTTATTAGCTATCTATTATATAAAAATAAAAACAATAAAATAATTTTAACATTTTTGATTGCGATAGCTGTGCTGTTTCCATATATTGAAAATATTTTTAGTAGATTTGTTGGTGGCTCTATCAATATTGGCGTAAAAGTTGAGAATGATAATGATTTAATCAACGAAATCACAACGGGAAGAAGTAGTATTTATATTTTTTATATAAAAGAGATTTTTTCTAGTCCCTATAATTTGTTAATAGGAAAAGGTTTTGGCTTTCGTGAGCCTGATGTTTATTATAGTTCTCATAATACAATTTTAAGAGCTATTCACAATATTGGATTATTGGGTTCGATATTCTTTTTTATTAGCATTTTTTTGTATATTTTTTATAATTCAAATAAAAAAAGTAAGTTAATTAATTATTTGCCGATAGTAACAATTTTTTTTGTAGCAATGATAGAGGACTTATTCTTTGATTTTAAGGCAACATTTTATTTAATTTTGATTGCTTCCTGTTTTTGGAAGGAAGAGGAGAAAAAGTATGATTCCTAAAATTATTCACTATATATGGCTTGGGCGAGCTGAAAAACCTAAAATTTTTTATAAATGTTTAGAGTCGTGGAAAAAGTTTTGTCCAGATTATCAAATAATCGAATGGAATGAAAGCAATTTAAATATAGGGATTTGTCAGTTTTGCAAAGATGCCTATAATGATAAAAAATATGCTTTTGCGTCTGACGTGTTAAGATTTGATATATTAAATAATTATGGCGGAATTTATCTTGATATAGACGTAGAATTAATAAGGCCTCTTGATAATTTATTATCTTACCAATGTTTTATGGGGTTTGAGACCGAAAGCGTAGTAGCTCCAGGGTTAATTTTGGGGGCGGAAAATAATCATAAATTTTTAAAAGACATGTTAAATCATTACAAAAATTTAAATTATAAAGAAAGTGTATATGAAAAAAAAGAAACTGTTTGCACAATAACGAGTGATTATTTAAAAAAGATAGGTTTTGTGATGAATAACAAAAATCAATCCGTTGAAGGTATTTCTTTGTTTTCTAGTGATTATTTTTGTCCAAAGTCACTAACGGATGGGAAAATTCGTAAAAGTAAAAACACCTTTTCGATTCATCATTATTATGGTAGTTGGTTAAGAAAAAGTTCTAAGGTTAAATTCAAAATATTGCAAATAATAAAAAGATGTTTAGGCCCCAAAATTGTTAATAAATTAAAAGAAAGGAAATATAAGAAATGAGAGTTTTACATGTTTTGGCATCAAATAAGTTTTCAGGTGCAGAGAATGTTGTTTGTCAAATAATAAATATGTTCGTCGGAGATATTGATATGGCTTATTGCAGTCCGGACGGACAAATTTCGGAAGAATTAAAAAAGCAGCACATAAAATATATCTCTTTACAAAAGTTTAATTCTAGAAGTATAAGGAATGTTGTAAAAAAATATAAGCCAGATATTATTCATGCACATGATGTTAAAGCGATTATTTTTTCTGCCTTGGCCGTTAGATCTAGTATTCCGTTAATTGGACATATTCATGTAAATGAACCTAGGATGAGAAGATTTTCATTAAAATCATTTTTGTTTTTTGTATTTGCTAAATATTGTAGACACATATTTTGGGTTTCAAAATCTAGTTTGGAGCAGTATATATTTAGAAAAAGAGCAAATTCAAAAAGTTCGGTTTTACAAAATATTATAAATATTAAAAAAGTCGTGGAGGGGATTAATAAACAAGAAAAGATTTATGATATTGTCTATTTAGGTAGGTTGACTGAAGCAAAAAATCCATTAAGATTAATTGAAATAATTAGAAGTTATGTTGTTTATCATAAAACTGCGAAAGTAGTCATTATTGGCGATGGAGAGATGATGGAACAAGTAAAAAATTTTATTAATAAATCAAAACTTGAAACAAATATCGAACTAAAAGGTTATATTAATAATCCTTATCAAATAGTTAGTCAATCAAAGGCAATGTTAATGTCGTCAATATTTGAAGGAACTCCAATGTGCGCATTAGAATCAATGGCCTTGGGGGTCCCAGTGGTAACGACAAAGACCGACGGAATGAAGGACATTATAAAGAATGGATATAATGGGTTTTTATATGATACAAATGAAGAAGCTGTAAAATATTTAGAAAACATAATAAAAACAGATGGGAATAAATTTGAAATAAATTGTAAAGCATTTAGCAAAAGTTATAATGATGTAGAAAAATACAAGAAAGAACTTGGTGAAATTTACAAATTGGGGAGGAAACATGGACGAAATTGATTATGAAAATTGTTTTTCTGAATTAATTCTTTCTGCAGAGGATATGGAAGGATTGCATAAAACTTTATTTGAAATGTTAAAAGATATCCATTTTGTGTGTGAGAAATATAATATTTATTATAGTCTATCTGGAGGGACATGCTTGGGGGCTGTTCGACACAAAGGGTTTATTCCGTGGGATGATGATGTAGATATTTTAATAATGGGACAAGAAAAATATAAATTTTTTGAATGTATAAAAAAAGAGTTTGGTAACAAATATGAGGTTCAAGATTTTTCATATAACAATGCCTATACGGTAGTAAGTAAAATTGTGTTAAATAATACGAAGAATGTCGAGGTTCTTAAAGAAAATTGGCCAATTAATAAGGGTATATTTATTGATGTTTTTGCATGGGAAAATGTATCAAGAAACAAGTTGGTGCAAAAAACAAAAGCGTTTATTTATAAATTTTGTTTAGCTATGTTTTTTAAGAAGATGTATTATAAATTTCCGCCTAAATATGTTCAATCAAAGTATAAAGAATATCCGCAACTTAAAAGAAGATATGAGAAGCGTAAGTGGTTGACGAGGTTATTGTTTTTCTTATCGCCAAGGTACTTTCAAAAGAAATTGGTTAGTTTAGGAGAAAAAAACAGAAAAACTGGAATGGTTTGCGTCCCCAATAGTTCTTATGGTTATAATAGCGAAATTTTTAGTGTTGATGAAATAATTGAAACTATAGATGTTGAATTTGAAAAGTTTAATTTTAAGATTCTAAAAAATTATGATAAATATCTGAAAAATCTTTATGGAGATTATATGATAATTCCGCCTGAAAATAGAAGGCATAGACATATTGCTTTAGAATTAAAAATAGGAGATTAGAAAGATGAATTATTGCGTAATTTTTGCTGGCGGAATTGGATCACGAATGAATAGTATTTATGGGCTTAAACCTAAACAATTTATAAAAATAAAGAGAAAGCCAATTTTGATACATACATTAGAAAAATTTTGTAGTTCAAACTATATTGATGGTGTAGTGGTTGTTGTAAATAATGATTATTTAAGTTATGCAAAAAGGCTAATAAAAAAAAGCGGATTAAACAAAATTTTGGAGATCGTTCCTGGTGGAGCGACTTGTCAGATGTCGATTTTTAATGGGCTACTTGCGTTGAAAAAATTTGCAAATAAAAATGATATTGTTTTGATTCACGATGGAGTTAGGCCAATGATTGATGAAAAATTAATTATCGAAAATATAAAAGCCGTCGAGCCGAAATGTTGTGTGGTTTCATGCGTGAATGCAATTGAAACTATTCTTGTGAAGAATAATGAAGGGTGTGAATTAATTGATAGGAACAAAGTCGTTTATGCTCGCGCTCCACAAACAATGCTTTTTGGAGAAATTTTAGATTTGCAAAATAAAGCAGTGGCATCAAAAAAATATGATTATATTGATACTTGTAGTTTGGCATTGGCCAATAAATATAAATTAAAGATGGTTGAATGTTCAACTAGCAATATTAAAATAACTACGCCAATAGATGTAGAAATGTTTAGAGGAATGATAAATGGAAAACTTTTTTGAAACGTTAAGAAACAAAACAATTGCGATCACTGGAGCCTCTGGGCTTATAGGCCAGGAATGTATACGACAATTTACAGAATTGAATAAAAAAAGTAGTTTGGGAATAAAATTGATTGCGCTTGTGAGAAATCCAAATGAATTTGTTTGTTCGCAAAATGTAGAAGTTAAAGAATACAATTTATTAACAAAATTTGAATTAAAATTTGATTTTATAATACATTTAGCTGGGAATGCGACGCCTAAATCGATTGGTGATAATCCATATAATACTGGAATTGAAAATACGATTGGCATGATGAATGTAATTCAGCAAGCGATAAAGAACAAAGCAAAAATTTTGTATGTGTCGAGTTGTGAAGTTTATGGATACACTAAAAAGTGTAGTTCGGAAATTGAAACTGCAAGTTTTAATACTACAATTTATAGAAATTGTTATCCAATAAGTAAGTTATACAATGAAAATTTGTGCGCTTGTGCATCAGAAGAATTTGGTTTGCAATACAATATTGTTAGGCCATGTTATGTGTTTGGGTCTAAGTTTTCAAATTCTGACAATAGAGTTATACCACAATTTATTAGGTCAATAAAAAACAACAAAGAGATCATAATGAAGAGCAAAGGTCAACAAAAAAGAATGTATTTAGATGTAATAGATTGTGTTAAAGCTTTAATTTTAGTTTTAGCAAAAGGAAAAAATGGAGAGATTTACAATATTCCAGGCGAAGAAGTTACAATAAAAAGAATAGCAAAAATTTTATCAAAAATAGCTAATGTTCCAATATTGTATCAATTAAAAAAAGATAAAGGAACATCTGGTATTAAGAAAATAATAATAAATGGCGAAAAAATAAAAAGTCTTGGTTGGGAGCCTCAGATAAATTTAGAGAAAGGATTATTAAATGTATTAAGGGAAAATAATTGCATATGAAAAAGGAAAACGACATAAAAATTTCAGTAATAGTACCAATATATAAGGTTGAAATGTATTTAAGGGAGTGTGTTGACTCCATTATAAATCAGACGTATAAGAATTTGGAAATTATTCTTGTTGACGATGGTTCGCCTGATAATTGTCCTAAAATTTGTGATGAATATGCCCAAAAAGATAATAGGGTAATTGTAATTCACAAAAGGAATGGTGGGCTTCCATCTGCCAGAAATGCTGGGTTAAAAATTGCAACAGGAGATTTTGTTCATTTTGTTGATTCAGATGACAAGGTTGATTTAAAATGTTACGAGATATGTGTACAAGAAATTTTTAAAAATCCACAAGTAATTGAAGTGTTATTTTTCCGGACCAGAGACACGAACCTTCTGGGAGAAAAAATTGACAAAACAATTAAAATTGATAGTATTATCGATTTGTATGAAATGCGACTTGGAAGGGTTGTTTGGTTGAGATTGTACAGAAGAGATAAAATAAAAACGAATTTTGATGAGAATATTAGATACAATGAAGATCATGTTTTTAATGTGTTTTTTAAAATTGATAATGTTGATAATCACAAAATAATTTGCATACCTAAAATTTTCTATTTTTATAGACAAAATAACTCATCAATTACGAATACTTTCAAAGAATATTATATTCATGATTTATTACATGTAAAAAATCTTATTTTGAAGAACTACAAAAAATTGCACTTGAAAGACAATGAAGAACAATATTTTTTAAATCATCTTTATAAAACTTTTATGCATAATACATTAATGATTGCCAATTCGGATTATTCTAAAAAGAAGAAAAAATTGTTTATAAAAAGTTTGTTAAAAAGCGATGAATTTAATTATTTGTATTCATTGATAAAGAAAAAAACATTAAAACAAAAAATTTTAATTTTAATTATAAAGTTGAATTTTTTTGGAATTTTATTAAAATTGAGAGAAAAACAGTTAGATGAAATTAATAATGAAAGAAACAACTAGGACAAAACAATCTATAAGAAATAGTATAGTTTCTTTTGCAAGTTATTTTTTTAAGCTTGCAATTTCGTTTGTTGCTAGAACATTTTTTATTTATATATTAAGTGCAGAATACTTAGGGCTTAATAGTTTGTTTTCTAATATTTTAAATTTATTGTCATTGGCGGAGCTTGGTTTTGGCTCAGCAATTGCTTTTGCCATGTATGGACCTATTGCAAAAAATGATATTGAAAAAGTAAAATCATTGCTTGATTTCTACAAAAAAGTTTATTTTGTTGTTGGAATTATTATTATTGCAGTTGGTTTATCTTTAATCCCTGTATTGCGGTATTTGATTAAAGATGCGCCGAATGTTGATGTTGATATAAAAATAGTTTATGTTGTTTTTGTTGTAAATTCGGGATTAAGTTATTTTTTTGCACATAGAAAAACTTTGTTATTCGCTTATCAAAGAAACGATATTGAAACATTAATCAATGTCGGTTCTGTTGTTTTATTAAACATCTTGCAAATAATTTTGTTATATTTTACAAGAAATTATTATGTTTATATTATTCTTATGCCTATTTGCACAATTGTTGAACTGGTTATAACAATTATTGTAACATATAAAATGTTTCCTTTGATTAAAGGAAAATGTAATAGTTTAGATTCCGAACAAAAAAAATCAATTATAAAAAATATTTATGCTATGAGTCTTCATAAAATTGGAAGTGTTGTTCTTACTGGAACAGATAGTTTGGTTATTTCATCTATTTTAGGGCTTGCAATTTTGGGCTATTATTCTAATTATCTATTTATAGCTGCAACATTAATTGCTATTCTTGGCCTTTTTTCAACTTCGGTAAAAGGAGGCATTGGGAATTTGGTTTCATTGGAGAGCGTTGAGCACAATAGGCAGGTTTTCTTTAAATTAAATTTGATAATGAGATGTTCTGCTGGCCTTTTTGCTGTTTGTTTCTTTGTTTTAATTCAATCATTTATGGATATTTGGGCACCGGAAAATTACGAAAAATTATCTATCTATTTGGTGCTTTTGTTTTCAACTTACATTTATGTTTCGGGGAATAGAGGAATTGTTCAGGCATATAGAGACGCGAATGGCTTATTTAGACAGAATAGATATGCGCCTGTCGTTGAGTGTGTGCTAAATTTAGGAATTTCAATTGGTTGTGCTTTTTGGTTTGGAATTGAAGGAGTTATATTGGGTACAGTTATAAGTTTGTTATTGGTGCCTTTTTGGGTAGAGCCTTTTATAGTCTTTAAATTTTATTTCAACAATGGCCAAAAAAAGTTTTGGGTTGGTTATTTTATTCATACAGCTTTGACTATCTTGGCTGGTGGATTGTGTTTTGTTGCATGCTATTTTATTCCAAACAAAGGAGTCGCTTTGTGGCTTGTGGAGGCATTGGTTTGTCTTGTGATTGTTATGCTCATTTATTATTTGGCATATTTTAAAACAAAAGAATACAAAGAACTTATTGAATTAGTTAAGAGTTTAATAAATAAGAAAAAAAGAAAAATTAATATTGATGAGCCAAATTTAAATCAAAATGAGAATTTAAATAATGAAAAATAATAAATAAATTAGATGCTATAGATTGTTCATATTTTTTTTGTAATTCAAAATAATACTTCCGATGTTTATTGTTGCCAATTTTACAATTTGATCTATTTTTTGACAAACTTTAACAAACCCTTAATATGGGTTTGTTTTTTATATTTGTAAATTTTGTTAAAATGTATTGTATTTTAATTGAGGTGATTATGAAACGTGCCAAAAACATAAAACCTTTTCTTCTTGATAAAAAACACATTGACACAACCGAAGTAAAAGCTGTTAATCCTGAATTATTGGAAGAATTATATAAAAGTGATATTCAACAAAAAAAATTTAATATATTTGTTTTTTTTGTTAAAACTTTTTTATTTTTTATTTCGTTCTTAATATTACAAAATGCTAATATTAATGGTCAAATTGCACCATTTGCATTTGCATTTGCGTTTGCGCTAATCATGTTAAAAGAAAATGTAATTTCGGTTGTTTTTTCTTTTTTTTGTGCTTATATTATTCTTAATTTTTCGTTACAAGGTTTGGTTGTTGCTAGTTGTCTTGTGTGTTCAGTTGTTGCTCTTTATCTCTTTTCGTTAATTATAAAAAAGGAACTCCCGCATTGGACTTATCCAATATTTTTATTGCTTGGGCTGATAGGTTATATTTATTTTAATGTAAAAACCAATTATGAGGTTTTACAAACTGTTGCGTTAATAATTCTTGCTGTTTTATTTTTGTTCGTTTCATTTTGGATATGTAGGGTCTTAAAAAATAGGGGGTTTTTTAGCGGGTTTACTCTAGATGAAACCATTTGTTTGGCAATTTTAATTATGGCTTTTTGTTTAGGGCTTTTTGATGTTTATATTTGGAAATTTTCAGTTTCTACTATTGTTGTTTGTTTTATAACTTTATGCGTTTTTAGAGTTTGGGGCAGCAAATATGCTTTATATTTTTGCGCAATTGCTGGTTTTGGTTTGGCTTTTGCAAATAATTCTCTAGATTATTTAGCTATTTTTTGTTCTTGGGCAGTCGTTATATCCGCATTAGGGCAAATTAACAGATTTGCGACTTGTGCAGGTATTATCGTTATTGATTTTCTTTTGGGAGCGTATTTTAATGGTTATGTCGTTTATACATGGGTTAAATTTATTGATGTTTTTGTAGCTTGTGTTTGTTTTTGTTGTTTACCAAATGCCGTTTGGACTAAAATTGAGAAAAAATTAAAGGTAGATGGTTATGCTCATTATTTTTTAAATAGGGATCGTGAACTGATTAGAAATAAGCTAATTAAAATGTCCAAAATTTTTGAAAATATGGGTGAATCTTATAAAAGAGTTGCTAATTCAGAGACAAATCAAATTGAACCATGCAAACAAGTCGCAAATGAAGTTATTTCAAGACTATGCAAAAATTGTGAAAATTATTCAAGATGTATGCGAGATAAAGATATGTTTGATGATATATGTCAATTGTCAAGAGCTGGATTAGATAAAACAAAAGCGTCATTGCTCGATTTTACAAAAAATATTGCTTTATATTGTTCAAAAACCACCAGCTTGTTGTCGAGTATTAATTATGCTGTATTAAATTTTGCAAAAATTGAAAAAATTTGCCAAACTGAAGATAATAGTAGGTTGGCAATTGGGGAACAACTTTTGGGTTCTGGCAAAATAATAGAAAAAATAGCAGAAGATTTTGAAGAGCAATCGCATGCATGTGTAGAGAAATCTAAAATAATTGTGGAAGAACTTTTAGCAAAAGATATTATAGCAAAAGATGTTTTAGTCGTTGAAAAGAAAAAGGAGATTGTTGTAACTTTAGTCGTGAAAAAAAGTGAAAACCCAGATTTGATACTTTCAATCTTGAAGCAGATTTTTAAATTAGAATTTCAATATTCCGAACATTTTTGTAAATATTATGGATGTAAGTTATTAGAGTTTAGTTTAGCGCCCAAATTTGATGTTTCGGTTGGAGTGTCCTCATTTGCAAAATCTCATGATTTAGAAAGCGGTGATGTATATTCAGTTGTAAATTTAGATGAGCATAAAGTCATGTTTGCTGTGTGTGATGGAATGGGAACTGGGTCTATTGCTAGGTCAACTAGCGAAGAGATATTAAATCTTGTAGAAAATTTTTATCGGGCGGGCTTTGATAGTCAGTTGATATTACAAAATATATCTCATCTATTATCTACATCGCATAGAGAGGTTTTTTCTACTTTAGACATTTGTGTTTTTGATAAGAAAAATGGGAATGTTGATATAATTAAAGCAAGTGCGCCCCCATCAGTTTTAAAAACCAAAGATACGGCAGTTTTGTTTGAAACAGAAAGTCTGCCTATTGGAATTGTTGAAAATGAATATATTAATGGAATAAGCAATAATATGAAAATGAAATTATTAAATAAAGGGGATATAATGGTTATTGCTAGTGATGGTGTTTTTGACGCTTTTGGTTCTAATGCAGAGTATTTAGATTATGTAAATAATTTGCAAGATATTAACATGAACTTATTGTGTGAGAATTTGCTTGAAGAAGCAAAAGCACGCCAAGGTGGAACCGCAAAAGATGATATGACGGTTGTTGCTTTTAGAGTGTTATAATATTTATTTGATTTATTTTTTTTATTTTGCTAAATTTATAATATGAAAGGAAATATAGCGATTGTTTGTCAAAAACATGATTATGCGAAACAAGTGGCTCAAATGTTGGCTGAAAGGCTAGAAATGAATTGGTTTGATGTGTTTGATATGTTGTTGTTTGATGATAAACCACATACTCTTGAACAAACCATTAATATTATTGGTGAAAAAAACATTCGCAAACATGAAACAAGCATAATAAAATATTCAGTAGAATTCTCGAACACGATTATTGTGTGTGAGGGCGGGGCGGTTGAATGTAAAAAAAATTGGGACTATTTATTAAAAAATTGTTTGGTGGTGTATTTACATTGCTCAATTGATAGGGTTTTAGAGTTTAACAACAAAATTAAATATAACAACAATAAGGAAAAAGCCTTTTTTTTAAAATCTAAAGAGCGATATTTAAAAAGAATAGATATTTGTAAAAAAAGAGCAGATATCGTTGTAAATTGCACAAGAAAGTCAGCTTTTTTGTCTACTTCTCTTGTTATACGTTCTATTATAGAATGGGATAAAAAAAGTAATATTGACAATTAAAATAGTGTGATGTATAATTGCTTTAGTATTGAGGTGATTATATGAAGAACTGGTTTGATGCAAATGAAGTTTTTAAAAGAAATACCGAAGCAGAAGTTTATGATGAGTTGTATGGTAATGGAATTACTGCTCAATATACCAGACGCATAGCCGAATTAAATGCGATACTGTCTTTAAATAAAACAAAACAAGAAAACGAAGAAGATGAACGAGCAAAAGTTTAGCTCGTTTTTTTATTATAAAGCCAAATAGAAATCAATTGAATAGTTCCTATTATTCCAATAATTGGATATAAATATTTTATTATATTTGTAAACCCCAAATTTCCAATGATTATGCCTATGGCCATTATAAATATTACTGTAACTATATTTGATTTAAAAGTGGTATTATAATAATTTATCAAAGATAATCCACAAGATACAACAGTTGTTATTGATGCAAAAAGTATTATAGGTATATAAAAAATGTAAATGTTTTTTGAAAGACGATTTAATAGAGTTAGTATTGGCAGATTTGAATTATTTTGTTGTGAACTATTTAGTGCTATTATGATTAAAATAAACATAAGCATAATGCTAATGGCCGATCCCCAGGATATTGAGTTTATTTGTTTTTTTGAGATTTTTCCACCAATAAATAATATTACACTTATAGAGGTTAATAAATTCATGCTTGTATAGAGAATTGTATTGGCAAAAATCTCTGGAATATTTTTATTTGATGGAAGATTATAAACCCTATTATTTGCAATGATGAAAATGCAAACAAACACAATAGAACCAATTAATATTGGAGAAATGAGTGCGTTCAGTTTTATTATCCAATTATATCCATTTATCAAGATAAATCCTATAACAAAAAAAATTACCATTGATAAGTTATTTAGGTTTATTTGAGTGCAGAGTGATATAATCCCAGATAGCATTGCAGAAAAAATTATAAATGTTGAAAAAATAAATAAAAAATTAGCAAAATTCGATTTTCTTTTATATAAAAATGTATTTAATTCGTCTAAATTCGAATGAGATTGCCCAACTTTTAAAATAATTTTTATTCCAAACCCAAAGAGCAAAAAAATAATGACAGCAAAAAGAATTGACGTTAAGCCAAGTTGTGGGAAATACACAGATATTTCTTTTCCAGAAGCAAACCCGGCGCCAACGATTGATGCTGTTATTGCAAATATGGATTTTGATGTAGAGTATTTGTTTTTCACATTTATGTTTATGAAAAGAATACAGCGTTATAGAATAAAAAAGGACTTTTAATAAAAATATACTCTATTTTAGATAATAATATTATAGAGTAGTAGTTGTTATTATATTATTTACTTGACATTAGATTGTTGTTTTGTTTTAATAAAATTAATGTAGGAGGATTGCAACATGAAAATGAAAGACTTGTTTAAAAAGCCACTGCTTTACATAATAATTTCTAGTCTGTTGATTGTTGGTTTAGTTATTGGCCTTTGCGTTGCATTTATTCCTAGATCCCAAAAGTCAAATGTTTCAAATAATGGGACTGATGGCTTTACTGAAGAACAAATAAAATTTTTTAAAGATTTAGAAATAAATTCTAGTTTTGATAAGTCTGGAGAACTTGTCGAAATTGATAAAAACATTTTATTGGATAGCGAAACGATTTCCGAGGTTTTTTATTTGAGTGATGATTATGTGGTTGTTCGAGTCAAAAAAACCGAAGGCGATATTGTTCCGGTTGTAACCGAATCAATTGAAGTAATGAAAAAAACAATAGACGGAACTCAGCGTGTTATTGGTGGAGTTTCTCTAATTGGTAGCGAATACGATGTTATTTATGTTACTGGCGATTATGCGATTATTTCTCAACGGGTTAAAATGATTGATGGATCTGCGGTTGTTTATTATGGAATAATGAATTTACAAAATAAGTCGTTAATTGTGGACTTTGGGAAATATGACATTTCTTATTTTGTAAATGATTTGGTTGCTCTTGGATATAGTCAAGAGGATTCGTGCACTTTTGATGTATATTATAATGGGGTTCATACAAAAAGTTATTCTAATGTTGTCTTAGAGATGGAACTTGAAAATGTGCTAAATTTATATTCCAAAGACCAATTTTATATGATTGGAATTAAAAACAATCAGTTTTGCGAGCTTTTAAATATTCAACTTCAAGCACAACCATGTGCTAAAAATGAGGCTGTTTTTAATGAATTGGACACATATTATAATTTTGTGACGCTTCCTTTGGTAAGTTATTTGAAAGACGATTTATATTTTGTGCAGAATTTAAGTGGCGATTACACTAATATGCAAGATATAAGTAATTATAGTTATTTTTTAAGTGTAGAAAACGGTGAAAAATTAAGGCAAGAATATACTTCATATTATTTAGACGCTAATTTACTAAGAAATGATTATGTTTGTTTAACTTATTCAGATGCTAGTGGAAACAAAGACAATTACAACGTGTATTTAAATACTGAATTCAAAGAAATTTGGACTTATGAAGGTGATGGATATTTAGATTTTACTTTTGGAGATCTGTTTATTTTTAAAAAGGGCGATGTATATGACATTGCAAATTCCAAATTAGAAATTTTTGCTTCTTCTAATACAAGGCCAGAGATTGGGAACGATTGTCTTTGGACTGATTCTGGTGTCTTTGATAAGCATGGAAATACTGTGGATTTTGATGAATATAATTTTGTTTCTAATTCTTTTGGCGATTATAGATTGGCCTCTATTTTAACGGTGTATGAAGATAGAAGCGAAAGACAATGGTTTTTAATTAATAAAGCCGGCGAAAAAAAAGAAATTGAAAATGTGGCCAGTGAGTTTGAAGGCGCCATGCTCTTAAATGTTGGGTTTTATGTTGTTAATTCCGATGGCTGTTTTATTCTTTTTGATTTAGAGAAAGATGAAAGCCATGAATTTCAAGAACTAAACTACTCTATCAAGGGGAATAAATTATATCTATTTGGCAAAACGAACGAAGTTGAATCTATTAAGGTTTTTAATTTACTAACAGGCAATAATATTATTCGGACGAATTATAACAATGCAGCCCTAATTCAGGCAAAAGATGACACGATAGAACTCATGTCTACAGCAGGAAAAGAAAGCGATTCATATCTAGAAAGCAACGTATATGTATATTACTCGGGCAGTAATCATTTTAATTGGGATTTGGATAAAAGATCTGGTGCAGAGAAGAAGTCTGTAACACATAATGGTTTAACGTTTACAGGGGCTGTAACATTTAAGAGTTT
>CALVJV010000026.1 GCA_944332395.1 uncultured Clostridia bacterium
AAAGTCTTTGTTGTCTTGATAGTGCAACATTTGCTTTTGGGGTATTTGGTTTGTATTTACCCCCAACAATTCTTGCAAAACAACTTGCTTTTCTTGTTATGGGGGAAATTAAGTTTGGTTGCGGGGGCAGGACTTGAACCTGCGACCTTCGGGTTATGAGCCCGACGAGCTTCCTGGCTGCTCTACCCCGCGTCAACTATATCATAATATTATATTATTCATAATTTGTCAAGAATATTTAAAATATAATAATTATTTATTTAATATTGTTAATCCATGTCTAAATTAACAGACACAAATATTCCATTTTGTTTTCCACTTACAGTTTTTTCAGTGCAAAATTGAACCTCCCCCAATACTTTGAGCCCACTATTAACAATATCTCCAAATTTTTCACTAAGTTTTGAAATGGTCATTTCATCTTCTTTTGGGAAAATAAAAGATATTAACATATTTAGCAAAACTTGACTTTGTTCAGGTGTTTTTCCATTAATAGCAAGCGTTGCATCCGAAACATTATACTGATTTTCTTCATTTATTTGAACAGTATATTTACATGTTAAATACATAGAATCTGGCATAATTAAATTCAAAAGGAATAAAGGAACGTCCATTTCTTTTGCCATGTGTATTTGCGTGTTTGTGGTGTCTAACTTCACAATTAACAAAATCTCTGCTGAATTGCTATAAAGCGCTCCATTTTCACCTTCTACCATTTGTCCATTTGGCGTCATTTTTACTTCTTTTGATGTAAATGATAGAGTGTCAAAATATGATAATTCTTCTAAATATGTAGCCAAATATCCGGACTCCAACATCTGACCCAATATTGCTGCCATTTCATAATCAGAAACAAACAAACCATTCTTTGCATCTGGGTTTATTATATAATCGCCCTCTACAATCTTGTCAAAATTAATTTTACCGTCGTTTACCGGCACTCCAGCGTCTTTTAATTTGGCAACAGCCGTTTGCTCATGACTGCTTGTATATGGATGAGTTATAAAAGATTTTTCGTCTGGAGTAGAGTGCATTAGGTTAATTAGTGCAACCAAATCACCGATTCCATTGATGTCATATTTACCAAAATAGGAAGGAATAACTACTTTATCAACAATAAAATAACCAGACACTCCTATGCTACCAATAATTGCCAGCACAATACATAGCCGAATAAGAAATCCTATTGTTTTTTTTGCTTTTTTGCTTTTTTCCAAATTATCCTCCTAGCCAGCAATTACTCCATTTTGTACGCCTTTAATCAAAAAATAAATTGCTATTGCAACTATAACTATAGTTATAAAAATTTTTAATATTTTCCACTTTAAAAAGAACATACAATTTTCCCTCTTGAATTATAATACTTAACATCATTCCGGTCAAGTCCACTAGATCATAAAAATAGGCTTTGAACGGAGCTTTTGTTTGTCCATTCTATAACCTTCAATCATTCCATCTGCAGAAATTTTTATCGCGACACCATATTTTGATAATGTTTTTGTTGCCGCCAAGCGCCCGCCCCCAGAACTTCCAGCCTCAATTTGTATAATTGCACCTACAGCAACAATGTCCCCTTCTGAGTCCACAATCGTCGCTCCGTCAATTGCCAATAAATCCTGCCTTAATTGCCTATCTAATTCATAAAATTTTTTACAATTTATTATTTGTCTCAATCCGGCCAATTTTGCTCCGTTTTCTTTTCTTAAAAATTCATAATACTTAGGAAGTTCTCCTATCTCTTCATTGACTCCAAAAAAGAAGGTTTGCGATAGATCCTCCTGACATTTCTGCTCGTAATATCGCTCTAACAATATATCATTTTTATTTATATGCTTAAGAACATTAAACTCATCGTCTTTATTCAAATGCACGATGCATCCACCCGTTCCATTAAAAGAGGTGTCCAAAGCTGAAAGATAAATTGCTTTCCTTACTTCGTCGACATTTTCGGTTCTGCGTTCGGCTAATCTATTGATTATTTCTTCATGAGAAAAACACATCCATTTTCCGCGTTTTCTTGCAAATGCCAACATTTTGTCTTTAAAAAACAACAAATCACCCATTTTGTTTAAAACTATTCCAATTTTTGAGCCAATAGAAGAATTCGCCATTCTCAAGTATTCATATGGCGAATACAAATTGGGATTTTTTGCTCTAGGTAAGTTTAAATATTGCATAATAAATCCATCAGCAGACAACTCGATACATGTTTTTTTGCCATCTGACAAAACCGCCGAATAATCTTCTCTAAGCATATCAATTACATTTAAATTTGCGTTTATGTTATGTGGAGCCTTTTTTGATGATATTAAAAAACCTATTTCGGTTTTTCGACCTTCGTACGTCCTGCAACTCCAAGCATCCATTGCGCTAATTAAATTTAAAAGAACCTGGGAACTTGTTTTGCTTAAAGCCTCGCATATTGATTTTTCTATAGCAAATTCTTCAAATTTTTTAAAATATTCTTTGTTTGAATCAAGATAACTAATTTTTTTTATTTCATTTACCATTGTTTTTATCAATGATATTTCAAAAGATTTAAAGGGCTGTATCCGCTTAACTACAAATCTATAATTGTCAGCTTTATCTTTTTTAATCAAAACACTTCCACCAATTCCCCCGGCGACCAGAGCGTCCCGAGCCGTGGATTCTTCCTCTCCAGAAATTTCACTCCCCGTAAAAATTGATAATATATTCTCTTCTAAAAACAATCTAAATCGCTCTTTATTCAATATTCTATACCTCATTATAAAAAATCGGATCCGAAGTAACATTTATTCTCAATTTTTTCAGAATAACTCTATCCCTCGGTTCCAATATAAAGCTTGAATGAAATTCACAACCCCGCAATTTTTCAACATTAGATAATGCTTTGTTTATAATTGGGTCTTCTATATTCGAAAACAGAGCAAGCAGACAATCTTCTATATCCAGCCTTGGGTTTTGAGCATTTAAAATTTCTTGTTTTAGTTTTAATACTGGCAATAATTTATCTTGTGGGATTAATTTTTTTTGATCAGGTATATTAGAAAGTATTTTTATTGCATTCAATAAAGTTGATGCCGCACATGAAAGTTCATCTGTTTGCCGCCCAGAAACAATTTCGCCTTGTCCTAAGTCAATGGCCGCAATAGGAACATTTATTTTTGCAAACTTATCTCTAACCACTTTTATTACTTTTCTATCAAGTTCAGAAATTCCAACGTTATCACAAAGTTGTTTTGCGCGTTCAACCAAATCCTTATCAACTTTTCCTTGCAAAAAATCCACCCTAGCATTCATATACCTTCTTAAAATCTCTGTCCTGGCGGCTTTTTTTACGAGTTCCTGATCAGTAATTGATTCCCCTACAAAATTTATTCCCATTTCTGTGGGCGACCTAAAAATTAAACCGCCGCCACCTAATTTCTGAAAAATTCTTCTTAGCAAAGGAAACGCTTCCACATCTCTGTTATAATTAATCGCCATTTGTCCTGTTGCATAAAAATGAAATGGGTCTATCATGTTTTTGTCATTCAAATCCAAAGTAGCTGCTTCATATGCAACATTGACTGGGTGGGTTAATTCTAAGTCATAAACTGGAAAAGTCTCAAGTTTTGAATAACCAGCTTTTCTTCCGTTTTTATTTTCATAATACAACTGTGATAAGCAAGTTGCAAGTTTGCCACTACCGGGTCCGGGTGCCGTAACCACAACAATTGGTTTTGTAACTGGCACATAAGGATTTTTTCCATAACCTTCTTCGCTTACAATTGTGTTTACATCAGTTGGATATCCTTTTGTTTTGCTATGAACAACAACATTTTCGCCTCGCGCAATAAGTAATTTTCTAAATTCATCAACTTCTTCCTGATTTTCATATAACGTTATGACAATACTACTTATATTTAAAAGTCTGGATCTAAACAATGAAATTTGGCGTATTACTTCGCTTGCATATGAAAGTTCATTATCACTTCTTGTTTTTTTGTTAACAATGTCCTTCGCTGATATACATAAAATAACTTCTAAATCCTTTCTTAAAACTTCTAAAATTTTTATTTTCGCATCTGGTTCAAATCCGGGTAAAATTCTAGACGCGTGCATGTCATCAAAAAGTTTTCCACCAACCTCAAGATACAATCTATCACCAAACTTCGAAATTCTTTCGCTAATAGCTTTTACCATGAGCGAAGTATATTTTTTCATATCAAATCCAATCATTTTCATAATGCAGTTTACCTACTCCGTTATTATTCTTGTTTTTCTCAATGCACTAAAATAAAGATTTTTGAATTTTTTTATATCACACTTCATACAAACCTTAACATTTTGCCTATCTGATTTTTCACAATGCAATATTCCTATTTTTTGATCGTTATAATATTCAACCTTGGCTTCAAAATCTTCTGTCAAAAATAGTTTTGGATCTATACAATATGCAACGGCACAACTATCATGCATAGCAATTCCATTTTTCACATGATGATCTTTATATAATCTAAAAATTTTTTCAAAAAATGCACCAGCATAATTCAATTTTTTCGTCTTATATACATCGTAATAATCCAAATATGCAGAATGGCCCATTTCCATTGGACAAACAATAATTTTAACCCCGCTTGAAATAACGGCCTGACAAGCTTCAGGATCTACTTTAACATTAAATTCCGGATAGGGCATTTCTCCCTGCTTATGCTCGTCTATCGAACCGGCCATTATTATTACTTCTTCAATTTTGGAAACAACATTTTTGTGATTTAAAAGTAACTTTGCTATATTTGTCAATGGCCCCAAAGCCACTATTGTTATAGGACTGGAACTTTTATTAATTACATCAGCCATCGCTTCAAAAGCTGGCACCGCAAGAGGCTTTAAATTATGTTCGGGAAATTTGCTCGAAAAATCCCCGATGCCATCTTTTCCATGCACACTAATTGGTTTGTGGTTGCGTGCCAGTGGCTCTTTTTCTCCCATTGCAACAGGCACGTTTCCATGTTTTAAATAATTTAATACATCTAATGTATTTTGTGTAGATTGTTCTACCCCAACATTTCCTGCACTGGTTGTAACTAGTTTTAAGTCAATCTTTTTACTAGCCAAAGCAATGGCCAAGGCAACAGAATCGTCTATGCCTGTATCCACGTCAATTATAATTGATTTTTTTTTAAATTTGCACATCTTGCACATCTATTATTATTTTAACAAAAATTATTTAATTTTCGCAACTTTTTTCTTGTTAAATTTAAAACACATATTGAAATTATATTAAATTAATAGTATAATTTAATTTAAGAGGATATTTATGGACGAACTACATATTACAGAGGAAGGTAAAAATCTTTTAGAACAAACAAGAAAAACAAAAGAAATAAAATTATTCCCTCAATTTTTTAATCCACGAAAAAATGCAAGTCCCAAAGCCACAACGGCAATTGCATGGTTGTCTTCGTCATTTTTTACTGCACAAGGAGTCGATAATCCTCATTTTGACTCATCTGAAGGGATTTTATCATATAACGACATTTTTCAAAAATATTTAATGGTTTACACAAAAAAGCCTTATGGCGTTCATCATATAAAAAATGAGAACAACATAAAAAATTATCGACCGCATATCATTTTCTATCATGCGCCCACAAAATGTTTTTGGGCTGGACATCTATCCACATCATATGACAACTCTGTCGCACCTAATAGAAATCCTATAGTTCCACTTATGTTGCATAATTATGTTCATTCTAATGTTTCGATGCCAGATAGATGTGTTTATATTTTATCTAGAACTTTTCCTGTTTCACGAAATATGGTTTTGTTTTCTGAAAACAACAAAAGCAAATTTGATAATGAAAAATATGATGAATTTATTAGAAGCAATCTAACAAACAACGAGTTTTTTACCAAAATGGCGTTTACTCCATTTTCGCAATTTTACCATTCAACCTCCGACAATTCGGCTCTAGTCGAGACATCTTCTGCTGTTTTTGGTTTTTTCTTGCTAAATTACTTATTTTCTTCTTCCTCAATTATTAAAAATTTTGTAAACAAACATACAACGTTGTCTTCATTGTCTTTGGTCCAAAACATTAAAGAAAAGTATAGTGATTTTCTAAATATCCTTAATAACCTTTATAATGATTTAAAAAATTATTTTTTTCTTTCAAATCAATTAACCTCTCAAAAGATTGACTATAAAAATAATGATTATTATATAAAAAACATGACTTTTTTTGAAGAACAAAAAAAATCGCTAAAAGAAACAGCAGAAAAAATCGGATTAGATTCTCAAAAAATAATAGAATTTTTGACAAGCCTGGGAATTTCAAATATCTCCGATTTTGATTTTAATTTAGACTTTGCTAATGAATTTTGTAATACATCTATTTTAAATTCACCTAATCCATCTTTTGAAAATGTTATTAAGGCCTTCACCTTGGATGAAGCTTTATTAGATAAGAGATTAGACTCTTTGATGAAAAAACCTTCAGAAGAAGAAAATTCTTTACTCCAAGCAAAAACACCAGAAGATACGGCCTCTCCAACTCGAAAGAAACAAGTTGATGATCCTACAAATGTCTTTGTCAAATATGCAATAGCAAATAAATTATCAAAGACATTAAACGCTTACTTAAAAGTTTATCCTCGCTATCAAGCAATTATTCAGAACTTAAATGATGGCATTACTCTTTTTTCAAGCACACTTCCAGAAGATATTAATTTTACTCAAATGTTAGTTGATGATGAGCATCTTGTTCTTTCTAGAAAAGAAAATGAAAATTCAAATGAATGTTTAATCAGGAATTTTAACGAAATTAAAGATCTTATTGACGAAAATGTTGAAATTGAAGTTGTAAAAATTTTGATTGACATAATCAACAATAATACACAAAAACAAATCATTGATGAGAAATATCTTCCTATCATCAATAATTTGTTAAATAATAGAACAAATTTCAATGCCTATATAACAAATCTCCAAAATCAAATATATCTTTTTGAAGAAATTTCTTATGACACTTCTACGATTTTCAAATTTATTTCCCAATTTAATGAACTTAAAAAGAAAATTGAAGAACTCCAATCCAAAGTAAAAGAAAATATTTCTGCATTGGTGAACTTATTTCCAGAAATAAAACCTCACCTAGACGACATATTATTAGAAGAACAATCAACTTTGCAAAGGTTTTTAACTCTTGATAAAGACATTAGTATACTAAAGAATATGGATTCCATTTTTTTCAAAGTAACACAATATGCCGAAAGACAAAAAAATATATCTCACTTAATTATGCTTTTAAAAGAGACTTTAGACCAAAATGCGTTTTTAAAAGAACAACACAAAAAATATTTAAATTACTCTGACGATGAATTAAAAAAACAAATAAATTTGCCTTCCAAGTTTCAATCTTCATTTGATGAAGAAATAAAATTGTGGAAAATATTGCTTAATTTAAGCATGAAATCCAAAATACAAATTAAAGAAAATCAACCATTAGAACAAATAATTGAAGATATAACAACCCATATACAGTCGGAAAATTATGCACTGCTTACCGTTATAAACTTTGGAGAAATTATAACTGAATTTAGTTTTAATTTTGAAGGTAGCTTATCCGCTTGTGAATCATCGTATGTGCCATATATGCGAGAGGCGCTTGGTTCATATGTGGAAAAAGCAAAAAGTCCTTCTGGAAACATCGAAGCAATCAAAAATTTACTAGCGGCATCTTCTAAAAATTACTTTTCTGTTTTAGGAAACAACTATGATCCTATGCATAATTTCATGGACCTAAAAAACGATCAAAAAATAAAAAAACTAATTAATTTTTTAACTAAAAGCGCCCTCTCCATTATGGACGACAAAAAAACAAGTAAATTTGTCTACCAATACATTAAATCTCAAAAATTAGATGAAGACACCTCTTTGGCTATTACATATTTGTCAAAATGTTACCCATATATAATTATAGAAGAAGATCCAACATTTCAAAAAGTTCCAAACCACACACAATATTATAAAAGGTTTCTTTCATTTTTGACACACCTAATTAAAAATCATTTTAAAATGAACAATATCTCAAATTGTGAATTGGAAGACCTTATTAACAAAAACGATCTAAGTTATGATAAAGTTTTTAATTTGATCTATCACATCAATTTGATATTCACCTGTGCGGAAGATTTATCAAATTTTCTGACTCGTTTATATTCAAGCGAAAAATACAAAAAAATTATAAGGGAAGAAATAGAAACAATATTAAATGGTACTTCGAGCGAATCAAAATAAAAGCGATCATTTGATCGCTTTTAAAATTTTACTTTTACATTTTTTCTTTCTCTGCGGGAAGCTTTAAACAAAGTTCTTTTTCTAAGCCCCATTAAGAACGCTACAATACTCGTTGGAAAAGTTTCTCTCTTTGTGTTTAGTTGAGTCGCGGCTTCATTGTAATTTTCTCTAGCATCTGCTATCTCCATTTCCATTTTTGAGAGTTGATTCGACAAATCTAAAAAATTGTCACTAGCTTTTAATTCAGGATAATTTTCAGCAACAGCAATTAAACTACTAACAACCGCACCAAGCTTCGCCTCGGCACGAGCTTTTTTTTCACCTTTTTTTGTCGCAACAGCATCTGCCCTGGCCCTTGTTACCTCTTCAATAACTTCTTGCTCATGCTTCATATAGCCTTTAACTGTGTTTACCAAATTGGGTATAAGATCATGTCTTTTCTTAAAATATACATCCATATTGGACAAAGCTTTGTCTGTTTTGTTTTTTAACTTAATAAATATATTAAACTCGTAAATAAACCAAAGCAAAAACACTCCACCAATTACTCCAAGTACTATATATAACACCGTGGTTGTCATTATACGCACCTCCATTGGTTAAATTGTGCCATAATGTAATTACTTTGTCAATTAAATTGTAAAATCTATCTGCCAAAATAGTTGAAAGTCCTTTATTTTTAATATATAATTTCAATTATGAATTCAAAGGATAATCTACATAAAAATCATAGAAAACGCGTTAAAGAAAAATTTAACAACTCTAATCTTGACAGCTTTGCAGAACATGAAATTTTGGAGTTTGTTTTGTTTTATGCGATTCCCTACAAAGACACAAATCCCATTGCACATCAATTAATAAATCATTTTGGTTCTCTATCTAATGTTTTTAATGCAGACAAAGACGAATTAGAAAAATTTGTAAGCGAACATGTTGCAATTTTAATAAAACTTATACCCAGCGTAAACAAAATCCTAATGAAAGAAAACAATAAAAAACGCCCTAGACTTAATGGATTTATGGATTCAATTAATTATGCAAAGAATTTCTTTGCTGGAGAAACACAAGAACTTGTTTTTATTGTTTGTCTAGATAATAAAAATCAAGTAAAAGCAACAAAATGCATATCAAAAGGAACTACAAATCAGGCAATCGTCGATACAAAACTTTTAACAAAATTCATTTTACAAAAAGATTTAGATCGAATAATAATAACACACAACCACCCAACAGGAACAGCTTCTCCATCTGATCAAGATTTGCTTTTTACTAAACATATTATCACAACCTTATCTCCTCTTGGAATCGAAGTGCTTGACCATATTATTATTTCCGAAAAAGATTCTTTTAGTTTTGCACATTCTGGAATTTTGCAAAAAATTTATCAAACATTCATTTCTTCTCAAAATTCAACTTTTTCTAAACAAACAAAAACTTCTGTTTTAAATAAAAATATGAAATATAAAATCAAATAATTGACAATCCCTTTGCCGTGCAATATAATGAATTAGTTAATTTAAGATAGTTCTGCGCCGTTAGCTCAGCTGGACAGAGCGTTGGTCTACGGAACCAAAGGTCAGGAGTTCGAATCTCTTACGGCGCACCAAAAAAGCCAGCTTTTCGCTGGCTTTTTTGTTATGTATTCTCACTAAGTATATATATACTGAACATCTTTAAAATAATCATTATAAAATATCTTATCTAAATATTCTAATTTTTCTAAATGAATTTTTGCCCTTGCTATAAAATCATCCAAATATTCTTCCGAATAATCCTCGCTTTTATACAGAATATTTTTTATTGAATAACAAATTAATTTATCTGTAACAAAAATTCCATATGCCCGCGAAAAAATTATACTTTCAGCATCTTTTATAAACATAGATGTTCCAAAATATAAATTTTTGTAACTATTAATTCCAAACAAATCTAAAATTGTAGGAAGAATATCTGCTGTTGTTGTAAATTTTGATATCTTATTGGTACTTTCTTTCTCCTCATAAGCATTTAATAATTTTGTATCATAAATCATAAAAGGCACCCTATACAATTCGCTATTGTATCTATCGGTTATTCCTTTTGCATAATAACTTAAGTTATTATAATAAGTATTGTGATCCGAAAACATAACAATAGTTGTGTTTTCTAGTTGGCCATTTTCTTCTAATTTATCCATCATAAGACCTACAGCTCTATCAAGGTCCATTACTGCTGCCGCATATGTTCTTAAATAATCCGCCTTCTCGCCTTCTCCTGATTGATATGCGCCCACCTCATCAAGTTTGTCGTAATAACCTTCTTCAATAAATGTTTTTCTTTCATTGTAATATCCGTGCATTGAAAATGTTATCCAAAAAGTCATATATTGCTCGCCATTTTCAGTAGTTGGAAACATAACATCTTTCATTTTTGATATAACTTCCGAGTCTTTTGTTCTTTCTCCAACAAAATTTCCTTCATCCCAAGTGTTAGTAACACCATATGCGGCCATATCATTAATGTCTATTAATTCGTCAAAGCCTAAACTTTCATGCAAAATATTTCTGTTATAGAAATCACCATCATTTTGATGAAATGACAAAAGTTGTTTTAATGTATTTCCATTTTTTTCTACACTTTCCCTAAACATATTGGGCAAAGACCAAGGATAGCTGTTTGTCGCAAAATCATAATTAACATATTTTTCGGTTGGATTACTTCCGAGCAATGCTAAAATCTCAGCAGTATCTGTTTTTTCTCTAGAATAAAAATTATTAGCATAAACACTATTATCCAAAAATTTATTCAAATTGGGATACAAAGCTAAAGATTGCTCTTTTGTGCAATTATTTAAAAACACATACCATTCAAAGGACTCTACAAGCATTAATACAAGATTATTGTTTTTGCTGATTCCAAAATACTCAGAGGTTGGCAAATTTATATCTTCTCCTTCAAACAAAAACTCATTTAAACCATTTGTATCATGTTTAATAAGCGAATCCGCAACTGTTCCATTAAATAACTCATATACAGCATTTGCCGTTATGCCTAATTGTTGATATTTATTTTCACTTCTCCCGTATAAATATCTATCAACATAATTTAATTTGCTCTTTCTTACACCATCAATTACTGGGTTCAAAATAACAAATGAAAAACAAGCCACTAATGTCACTGCTGCCACCAATTTGGTCCATTTGTTGTATTTTATTTTATATTCTTTCTTATATATCGCTTTAAACAAAATTATAATTAAAACAATGTAACAAAATAAAAGCAAACACAACAAAATCAATAATCCCCATCGCAATGATAGATCCTCTATTGTTCCAAAAGCGTCATTTCTTTGATTTATCATCGCCCATTCAAAAAATGTTCCATTTGAATCATATAGATATATAAACCCAATATTAATAACTATCTGAAAGAAAAGAAACAAACAGGAAAAAACTGCCTTTGTTTTTATGTTTCTCATGATTAATAAAATTCCACCAAATGAAACCCAAAGGATAATTGCATATATTGGTCTAGTTATTAATGGTTTACAGCCTATAAAAACTAAACTTATCAATTCAAAAAAAACTGACAAAATTATAAATGTGAATACCAAAATATTGTTTCTAAAAAACAGTTTAACCTTATCTTTCATAAAATTGTCCTAGCGTTTAAATGTAATATATGTATAACCTAAATAAAAATTTTTGTCAAGATAATGTTATATATTTATAAAGATTGATTTGTTGTTTTTAGCTATAAACATCCTTTATATATCTCTTAATTCCAATACCAATCCTACCGTTGTATTTTTTACTTTATAAAGTATATACAATAGTTTGCTATTAGCAAGAACACTTTCATTATATATTTTTTTACCATCGGTAAACGCCACTCCTCCGTTTTCTGAACTAAACGTTGGCGCTTTCGTTGAAGAATAACTATTATAAAATTCGTTATTATAACTAGAAAACAAATTTAATGCGCCATTGTGTGATATATCAACAAATAAACACGCTTCCTTAGAAACTAAATAATCTGAATCCATTGCCAAATACATCAAATTAATTTTACCATTAATCAACATTGTTTTTCCGATAGTCCTAAGTATATTGTCTAAAGAAACAAGTTGTGTCGCAATTGAGTTTGCTTTCATAGCCGAAAACCATGCTTCTGTGCCATTAACATAACTTTCTAAAACAGAATTCTTTGTTTCTACGCCAGCATAATCTGTTACTGCGCCATTTTCGGCACTACTTAGCACCAAAACAGCTGGCCCACCAAATCGTTTAAATTCACAGTTATTTATTTTATTGGAACTAGACTTATATAAAAAGGCAGCGCTATTGAAACAGTCATATGTTTTTGTATTATTAATTTCAAGAGCATAATTGCTGCTCTCTGCATACCAACTAATTAAGAACGATTTTGATATGTTGTTTTCCACAATTGTTTTTGCATGCATAGACTTTAATAATATCAAACTACCAGAGGCCTTCTCTACATCATTTTTGTCTCCTGAAATAATTCCGTTTGTATTTCCAATTGTATTGACATTAATAAATTTCGCAGAATACGGCGTGGAATCATTTCATTCATCATAGCAAAGTTCAAAACAACACATGGAAAACAAAAATACTTAATAAAATTTTTTAGAATATCAAATTTAAAAAATGGATATAAAATCAAAATTATTGTTGACATATAAGAA
>CALVJV010000027.1 GCA_944332395.1 uncultured Clostridia bacterium
ATTACGAAGAAAAACATTATCATAAAATTGCAACAGAAATTACCGTAATTACTCAAGGCAGAGTCAAAATGAACGGTATAGAGTATAAAAAAGGTGACATCATAGTAATGGAACCAAATGAAGCAACAGATTTTGAATGTTTAGAAGATGGCACTCAAAATGTTGTAGTTAAATACCCTGGCGCTAATAATGATAAGTATATAGGAGAAATATAGATGAAGGTTTTAATTACTACGTCAAGTTTTGGTAAAAATAACACTGAGCCCTTAGAGTTAATGAAAAATAACGGTTTAGAATATATTATTAATCCTTTTGGTAGAAAACTTACAGAAGAGGAACTTATAGATTTAATTAATGAACATAAACCAGAATATCTAATTGCCGGTACTGAGAAAATTACATCTAAAGCACTTGATATAATGAAACCTTATGTAAAAATGATTTCTCGTTGTGGAGTGGGCATGGATGGAATTGATTTAGAGTATGCAAAAAAAATTAATCTTCCGATAACAAATACTCCTGATGCACCAACAATGCCTGTTGCCGAATTAACTTTAGGAGTCATTTTAAATCTATTAAGAAAAATTTCTTTTGCTGATAAATCAATAAGAAATGGCGAATTTGAAAAACCAATGGGAAGTTTGCTTAATAAAAAAACAATAGGTTTAATTGGGTGTGGAAGGATAGCAACGCACTTAGCAAAATTATTACAACCATTTGAATGTGAAATAATCGGGTTTGACCCATATATCAGCACACATAATTTAATTAGTCTAAAATCATTTGATGAAGTAATAAAAAATGCAGATATTGTATCACTACATATTCCATATACACCTGAAAACAAATATATTATAAATATAGATGTATTAAAAAAGATGAAGAAAAATGCGCTGTTATTAAATATTTCAAGAGGCGGCTTAGTAAATGAAAATGATTTAATTTATGCATTGGAAAATAATATTATTAATGGAGCCGGCATAGATTGTTTTGAACAAGAACCATATAAGGGTGAACTGATTAATTTTAATAATGTACTACTTACATCACACATAGGTTCATATGCTTCTGAGGCAAGATTAAAACAAGAGCTTGATTCAATTAAAAATATTTTAGAGGTGCTATAATGCCAAATGTTTTAGTCACAGGGGCTTCTGGTTTTGTTGGAAGTCATATTGCAGATGAACTTACATTAAACAATTTTGATGTAATTCTCTTTGATAGAAATAATTCTCCATATCAAAAGAAAAATCAATCTATGGTTATTGGTGATTTATTAGATAAAAATCTTTTAGATCAAATAACAAAAGGTGTTGATTATGTTTATCATTTCGGAGCTATTGCAGATATTGATATAGCAAACAAAACGCCTTATGACACCATTTTAACAAATATCATTGGTACAACAAATTTAATTGAAGCCAGTTTAAAAAACAATGTAAAAAGATTTATGTTTGCTTCAACTGTTTATGTACAATCAGATAAAGGCGGGTTTTATGCTGCAAGCAAAAAAGCATGTGAAGATATAATTGAAAATTATGGTAAAAATAATAATTTAAACTACACAATTTTACGTTATGGCACTTTATATGGCAGCCGTTCAAATGAAAAAAACGGTTGCTATCGAATTATAAAAAATATTTTAACAAATGATAAATTTTCATATGACGGTACAGGCGAAGAAATGAGAGAGTTTATAAATATAATAGATGCAGCCAAAATAAGCGTTCACTGTCTAGATGAAAAATTCAAAAACGAATGCTTAATTTTAACAGGTTCAGAAAAAATGAGAATGAAGGATTTAATCGAAATGATTAAAGAAATTCTAAAAAAAGATGTACCTGTTGAATATCTTGGTAACAAAAATCCATTACACTACAATATAACACCATATAGTTATATGCCTAAAATAGGCAAAAAAATAATTACAAATCCATATATTGATATAGGACAAGGACTTATTGAATTAATAAAAGAAGTAGCAAAAAAGGAAAATTTACATGAAGATAATATGTCTTTCGCATATATTAAATAATAATCTTAGTTGCTACAATAATGAAAAGAGTATTAATATATCACTATATAAAAATAATGAGCTGTTATTGAATTTTCCCGCTCATTCTTCTACTCACATTGATTTTCCTTTACATGTAAAAGAAGGCGGAAAATCACTTTCAGATTACAACATAAAAGATTTTATTTTTTATAATCCATATGTTTTAGAAGTTGACAGCAACAGTAATTATATTCAACCAGAAGATTTAAAAGAGATACCTGATAAAACAGATTTAATAATTATTAAACTTTTAAACACTCCTGAAAGATACAGTGATGAGTATGCCACGAATAATACAGGGGTAGGGGTTAACACGGTAAAACACTTAAAAGAAAAATATAAGAACTTAAGAGCAATTGGAATAAATAGCATTTCTATAAACGCATATAAAAACAAAGATGAAGGCAGGCAAGCTCATAAAGAACTTCTTCTAGCGACTCCTGAAATTTTAATAATAGAAGACATGAAATTAAATGAAGTATCAGAAGGAGAATTAAATAGGGTAATTGTATCACCGTTATTAATCGCTAATGCAGACGGTGTTCCGGTAACAGTTATAGCAGAGGTAAACAGATGAAAAAAGATTATAAAGCTATATTTTTTGATTGGGATGGAGTTATAACAGATTCTGTTAATATCAAAACAGACTCATATTATGATATGTTTGCTGATTTTGGAAAAGAAGTTCAAGAAAAAGTAAAACAACATCATCTCCAAAATGGTGGTATGAGCAGATTTGAGAAATTTAAATTATATTATAAAGATTTCCTTGGAATAGAAATTGATGAAAATAAAGTTAAAGAATTATCAAATCAATTTTCAAAGTTAGTTAAAGAAAAAGTTGCAAATGCTCCTTTTATAGATGGAGCCGTTGAAACCATAAAAAAAGAATACAACAAAGGTACAATACTTTTTGTAGTATCGGGTACACCAACTGATGAAATGAAAGAAATTGCAACAAATAAAGGTTTAGCAAAATATTTTAGAGAAATTTGCGGTTCGCCAAAAAAGAAAACGCCTTGGGTTAAGGAATTATTGGAAAAATATAATCTTAAACCTGATGATTGTCTTTTTATTGGCGATGCTATGGCTGATTATAATGCAGCAAATGAATGCGGCCTGAACTTTTTGGGAATAAAAATTCCAAGCTGCAAAACAGAATTTCCTGAAGGAACAGTTATAAAGAACAGGGTGGAGTTATAATGGAAAAAATTAAAAATATAGAATTTTTAAGATTCATATTTACTTGTTTAATTTGTGTATATCACTTTTTTTTATGGAGTAAAGTCCAATATTCTTCAATAATAAATGTCTTTAATCTTGGCTATTCTAATTCTTCTCAATATATATTTGTAGAATTTTTCTTTATACTTGCCGGATATTTTTTGTATTATTCTGTACAAAAAGAAAAAGCTTTTCTTTGTTTTTTTACTAAGAAATTAAAAAGACTATACCCAGCAATGATTTCTGCAACGTTATTTATTTTTATATTCTCATTATTTTTTTCAAATTTAAAATTTCAAATTTTACCTAATTTATATACATTTTTAATGTTACAAAGTACAGTACTACCTAAAGCCGCAGGAAATTTGCATACTTTATGGTTTGTATGTGCTTATTTTTGGATAACGTGCTTTTATTTTGCTTTAATTAAAGCAATTGATAATAAAACTCTTAGAAATCTGATAATTGGTTGTTTAATTATCTGGTCTTTATCAACAATAAATATAATGGGCAATGGTAAATTTATTATGCATAGAGAAGTTTATTTAGGGTTATGCGGAGGTATTATTCGCGCTATTCCTACAGTAGGAATTGGGTATTTTATCGCTATTTTAATAGAAGTTTTAATTACCACAATAGAAAAATATAGAAACTCAAAATTAATAAGTTTAATCTTTGGATTATCTGAGTGTGCCATATTTTGTCTAATAATTTATTACACAAGTATTAAACATGAAAAAATATTTGGAGACTACTTGTGTTTATTCTTAATAATTTTATTAACAATTAGTTTCATTTGTAGAATAGGTTTTTTATCCAAATTTTTAAATAATCATGTTTCTATGTTACTTGGTAAATATTCTTATAGCATCTATGTATCGCAAATAGTAGTATGGGAAATTTTTAGAAATTATATTTGGATTCATGAAAGTTTTGTTAAAAATAATTTTTATTTAACACTTACACTATTTGTAATAACTTGCATAATATGGGGGATTACTTCACATCATATAATAGAAAAACCGATTTTTAATTTATTAAACGGCAAAGTCAACGGAGATAATTTATGAAAAATATCGTTCTAATAACCGCTAAAGGCGGAAATACATCAATTCAGAATAAGAATCTAATAGAAATCGAAGGAAAAACCTTCTTAGGATGGCAATTAACTGCAGCAAAAGAAGCAAAGTTTGTTGATGAAATTTTTGTATCAACAGAGTGCCCTTTGATAAAAGAAGAAGCACTAAAATACGGTGCAAAAATTATCGATAGACCGAAAGATTTGGCTCAAGCATTCACCAATCACGGTGATGCAATATTACATGGTGCAAAAGAAGCAAAAAGAATTTTAAACGAAGAAATTGGTATTGTTACAATTCTTCTTGGAAATACAGCATATAATCGCGGTGAAGACATTGATAAAACAATAGAAGTTTTAAACAATAATAAAGAAGCAACTTCTTGTATGACAGTATGGAAAGCACAAGACGACCATCCATATCGTGCAATGCAAATAAATAATAACGGATACTTAGAAGGATACTTGGACCTAAAAAATGCAGATACAAATCGACAGAGCTATCCGGATATTTATTTTTACGATCAGGGGCCTTGGTCTGTCCGATATTCTGTTTTAGTAAATTGTGAACGAGGTAAAACAGGTCCTGCTTGCTGGTGGTGGATGGGTGATAATTGTATCCCAATTATTAGAAACTGGGTAACGGGTAAAGATGTACACTCTCAGCTTGATATTGAGATGACAAGAAATTGGTTAAAAAATAGGCTATGGGAAAAATAAAACATAAAGATATTACGTTTGTTGTTCAAGGTGCTATTGATAAAATTAATACACCTAAGTGTATTTCATTTATAAGAAAATATTTTAAAAATTCAAAAATAATTTTATCAACATGGGAATTTTCTGATGTTACGGGTCTTGATTTTGATGAGTTAGTTTTAAATAAAGATCCAGGAGGATTTAAGTTCTCAGATAAGTTTTATGATAATACAAACAGACAAATTGTTTCGAGTTTAAACGGATTAAAACATGTAAAGACACTTTATGCTATAAAAATTCGTTCTGATATTGCACTTCTTTCAAATAAATTTATAAAATACTTCGACAAATTTAATAAAAGAAATAACAGTTATAAATTATATGAAAAAAGAATATTAACATATATTTTTCCTTGTAAATTTAAGCATCTTGATGAAACAACACCATTTCATATAGGCGATTGGATTTATTTTGGATTAAGTACGGATTTAATTAAAATGTTTGATATTCCTTTAATTAAAAAAGAGGATTGTGCATTTTATGATGGATTTCCTGAGTCAGTACCTAAAAGGTTTTATCAAAATCCACAAAAATATTTTCCCGAACAGTATCTTTGTTATAAATCATTGGAAAAAGAATTCGGAAATATCGGATTTAATCATCGATTTTGCAATACAAATGAAATTGTTGATATTTCAGAAAAATTTATTGCAAATAATTACGTGATTTTATCGCATTTTCAAATGCCAATATACTTTTTGAAAAAAAATCGTTCAGAGTATTGTGGATTAGATTATGAATATTTCAAGAATTCAATTAATTTTTTTGATTGGCTTAATTTATATAAAAAATATTGTGATTCAGATTTTAAATATCCAATAATAAAAAGAAAAATATATTTGATAATAAATAGAATAATTTATAAAAATAAAAATTGTAAACAAATTATTGAAAAATACTGCAAAAGGAGGTATGAATGAACAATATAAAACCGATTATGGTAACCGGACCATATACATGTGGAAAGGGAACATTAATTTCACTTTTAGATTCACCGTCCGTTTTCACTATTCCACAGTGGCATGATATGTTAATTGATATTTTTTATAAATTTCAGGTTTGGTTCAACACTGAATACAAAACTAAAAAAAGTTGGCGTGGTGGCAAAGATGAAAGAATTATTCAATTACGCAAATTACTATCAGAACAAGACTACCCAATGCTTGAGCAATATTCAATGCAAAAACAAATTGTATTCCCTATATCATCAGAAAAATTTGAAACTTTTGAATTTAACTTTGACTATTACAACCATGAAAAAGAATTTTTTGAAAGCATCAACGAACTGGATAATGAATCTATAAATGTACAAACACTGCTAAACTTATTTCTAAAATCTTTTATTAAAAATTTAAAAAATACATCACAACAAAATTACAAATATTTTGTTAGTGCTGCTGAACCTGGATTTTGTAATTTTGAAAATTTAATTAATCTTATTCCTGAAATAAAAATTATTTATATAGACAGAAAAGATTGGTTTTTATCCTATGCAAATCGTTTAGCTAATGAGAATTTAGATCCTTTCAATTCCATATTTAAAGATAAAAGATTCACAGGAATTATCAATGCTGAGAAATTATGCAATGTTTTAGAAAATAAATACCCAGATAATTTTAAAGTCATAAGATTTGAAGATTTAATAACAAATTCTGAAGTTATAATGGATTACATTGTAGATTTTATAGGATTAGAAAAAAACGATATTTATAAAATTCCAACTTTTCTGACACAAAAAATACAAACAAAAGATATTATAGGTAAAGTTCAAGATAAAATAGAAAATTTAAAACTTCTGCCTTCACAAATTCTCACACTACAGCGTGAATACTACAAACGTTATGGTACTACACAACTAATCAAAAAGGATTTAGTAACATATATAGAACCAGAACCTTTAAAATTAGTAGATTCAAAAGATATCTCAGTCGTTATCCAAGGTGAAATTTCAGACAAGAAGCAAGTACAAAGTTGTATTCATAATATAAGGCGTTATCTTCCTTCTGCAGAAATTGTATTATCTACTTGGGAAAACACAAATGTTGATAAGCTGGATTATGATATTCTTGTTTCAAGTCGTGATCCTGGTGGTTTTGATATGCAACCTGTAACTTGGAAGAAAAACAATGTTAATAGACAAATTATTTCAACAATAAACGGTATAAAAAAAGCAAACCGCAAGTATGTTTTAAAATTAAGGACAGATTGTTTAATAAAAAATTCAAACTTTCTCAAGTATTTTAATTCTAGACTTATGCAAAATTTAAAAAGAGTTAAAGAATACTCTGTATTCAAAAACAGAATATTAATAGATTCATTGTTCACAAGAAATTCTGAATATAATTCTTGTACACAAGTCGGGTTATGTTTTCATCCATCTGATATATGGATGTTTGGTTTGAAAGAAGATTTAGAGATGCTTTTTGATATACCATTACAAAATCAATATATAGTTAATATAAATGGTAAAAATTATCAATACAGGACTCCTGAACAATACTTATGGACAAATTGCTTAGAAAAAAATAATTGGAGTATTTTTATGGATACTTGTCTATATAATACTCCATACACAAGTGAATGCTCTTTGAATTCCATAATTAATAATTTCTTTGTTTTAAATCATAAAAAAAGCGGAATTAAGTTCCCTAAAAAATTTAAAAAGCACCCTAAATTCACTTTTAAATATGTGCTGACAACTAAACGATATTTAGAATTATATAAAGAATACATCAGTTCTTCATATAAAATTCCAAAAGAATTTAAATACGAGACTTTAAACGATGTTTTCGGATTGAATAAATATATTACAGAATTGAAAGATTTATTAAAGCCATTTAATTTTATAGCAAAAATTCTAAAACCTTTTAGTTTTATAATAAAAATCCCATTATGTCTGATAAAAATTCTCTTAAAAGTTATAACAAATAGTTATAAGTTAATATGGTGGCTACAATGATAAATTCAAATGATATTTCGGTTGTTGTTCAGGGGGCAATAGATAAAGAAAACACTCCCAAATGTTTAAAAAGTATTAGAAAATATCTTCCAGATGCAGAAATTATACTTTCAACGTGGGAAGGCAGTGATGTATCAAATTTAGATTATGATGTATTAGTTTTAAATAAAGATCCTGGGTCAGAAATCTGTGATCAAGTTTATAATATAAAAAATAATGTTAATCGGCAAATAATTTCAACTATTAATGGTTTAAAAAAATCCACACGAAAGTATGCTATGAAATTAAGAAGCGACATTATTATAAAAAATACTAATTTCATCAAAAAGTTTAGCAAATTTGACAATTTTAGATGTGATGATTGTAAAATATTTAAAAATAGAGTTATTATTAATAATTTATACTGTGCAAACCCCCAATTAACAAATTTTCCTTTCCATATTTCAGATTGGGTTCAATTTGGATTATTAGAAGATTTAATTAATTTATGGGATATTCCTTTACAAAGTAAATATGAAGGATGCGAATATTTTAATAATAATCC
>CALVJV010000028.1 GCA_944332395.1 uncultured Clostridia bacterium
CTCCTTGAAAATTTGTTGAATTTCCGCAGAGCCGGTTTTCCACAAACAAAAAGACGGCCGAAAAGCTTAATAAATTTGCTTTCCATGCCGTCTAGCGGTCTGCAGAAATTTTTAATTAATTTTTAAATTACGCTATTGCACAAACATTAGTAATCTTGACTTCGTCATCTAATAATTGAATTAGCGTCTTTTGACCTTTAATGACAATTTCAACAGTCTTTGTCTTAATATCGACACGACACAACAATTTTCCACAAGAATTTCTAATTTCCGTCATTATTCGTCCCTCCTTTAACTTTGCGTTTGTAAAGCCCAGCTTGACTTTCGCTAAATTTTTTAGTATAATTATCTAGAATTTTATACAATAAACAGCTTGTCCTTTTGCTTTACACCCATATGTTATATTGAAATTTAAAATAATAATAGGACGCTTTAAGGCAAAACAAGGCAATTTAAGACAAAAAATAAAGGAGGTTTTTAAATTTGATTTTTATTGAATTTATAGAGAAGATATACCCATATTGTGGCAACGGAAGAAATAAAGCGAGCTTTATTCATGATTTCTTAATAGAAATAGTTGATGAATATAATAAAGAAATAGATAAAGATGAAACGGAATGCGGAAAATACTTAAATTTTAAAAGAAAGTTGCCTAAAAAAGCTTGCTCGTATTTACTTTCTCATATAGATGTTAACAATTTTACTGATTTTATTATTAATAACTCAAATGACACTAGTTTGAATGAATTATGCTATGAATTTAGAGAAGAACTCCCTAATGCCACAAAAAACAATATTGCTGAGAAATTAGTAGCTATATTTATACAAGTGATTAAGGAAAGTTTAAAAAATAAAAAAACAACCATCTTAAATAATCAAAATGGTCTTGAATTAGAAAAAGCTATTTCCGAAATAATTATTAAATTTTCAAATACACCAAAAGAAAAATATGATTCATTATTGAAATATGAACCTTATAATATTGATAAAAAAATTGAAGAACACAACTGGGTATTAAAAAATGATATTAGAAATAATGTGATTAATTATTATTCTTATATAGAAGAGCTTTTTAAAGATTTATCAACTACCGATTCCACTATCTTTGATAGACTAGCTAAAGAAATAAAATATAGAAGCGATAATCTTATAAACGAAGGTAATTCACAAGAAGTTGTTTTTAATACATTAGTAGATTGGCTTAAAAATAAAGTCTGTACAAAACAAGATACTGCATGCAGAGCTATAATTTCATTTTTTGTTCAAGACTGTGAGGTGTTTCATGAAATTTCCTAACAAAGTTATAAACTATAACGAAAGTATTATTTCAAAATTTCCAATAATACTTTCTCAACTTCAAATTAAAGACTACTCTATTTCTTCTCTATATGAAAAAATAAAAAATAAAGTTGAAAATATAAATGAATTTTTAGAAATACTCGATTGTTTATTTGCTTTGAATAAAATTAAATTAGATGGAAACACAAGGAGATTATACTTATGTTAGTTGAAATATCATGTGATAAATTTATATGCAATGGGAATGTAAGAGATCCAATTAAATTTAAGAAAGGTTTAAATATAATTCAAGGACAAAACTCTGGAGAAAACTCTATCGGAAAATCCACATTTTTATTAGTAGTTGATTTTTGTTTTGGTGGAGATACATATGCTGAAAAAGAAACAATTATTAAAAAAGTTGGTCATCATTTTATCAATTTCTGTTTTTGTTTTGAAAATAAAAATTATTATTTCAAAAGAGGAACAGAAAAACCAAAAAAAGTATTTGAATGTAATGAATTTTATGAAGAATTAAATAAAGAACCTTTAACAATAGACAACTTTCGAGAAATGCTATTGAAATTATATAAGATAGATATTAAAAATATTACATTTAGACAAGTTGTTGGTAGTTATTTTAGAGTTTATGGAAAAGGAAACTCAAATGAATTATTGCCGTTTGCTTCTTATGATGGAGAATCTCAAGAATCATCACTTGTATCATTACTTAAAATTTACAATTCATTTAATATATTAGACGAATTAAATAAAGAAGTAGAAGATAAGAAAAAATTTAAAAAAGCATTAAAAGATGCTGGAGATTATAGCTTAATTGATCTTATTACAACAAAAAAGGCTTATAATGAAAACCTTGATAAAATTGATGAACTTGAAAATCAATTAAGAATAATTGCTAACAAAGGTAAAGAAGAATTAACTAATAGTAATGCAGAAGAAATAGAAATTGGTGCAGAATTAAAATCAAAATATGATTTGCTTAATAGAAAAAAGAAACAATTATGGGCAAAATATTATTTAATAAAAAACAATATGAATATTAAAAAACCCGCAAATACAGAAGATTTTAATGAACTTTTAAATTATTTCCCAAATAGCAATATTAAATTATTTTCAGACATTGAAAATTTCCACCAAAAATTAACAAATATTCTACAAGAAGAATATCAACAAGCTATATCTGATATTCTTAAAGAAATAAATGAAACCTCTGAAAACATGATTAAACTTGAAAATGATTTAAATAATCTAGACATACCTTTACAAATTTCTGAAAAAACACTAAAGGCCTACTCACAAATACAAAATCAAGTAATTAAACTTAAAAAGACAAATGAATTTTTTGATAAAAAGAAAAAAATTGAAGCAGAAATTAAAAATTTAGTAAATTCTTACGATGAAAAATTTATAGAACAAGCTAATCCAATCGCAACAAAAATAAATATAGAAATTTCAAAATTAAATGAAAGAATTTATGGAGAAAATACAGAACCACCTCAACTTAACATATACAAGTCCAATTCTTATTCATATAAAACACCTTCCGATGATGGAACTGGCACTAATAATAAAAATTTAATACTATTAGATTTAGCAATGTTAAAACTAACCCCATTACCTGCAATAGCGCATGATACCATTATTTTTAAACATATTGCACAAATTCCAATGGGTAAAATACTTGAAATTTACAACGAAGAAGAAAAACAAATATTTATTACTATTGATGAAACAAACAAATATCCTAAAGAAGCACAACAAATCGTTGACAATAAAAAAGTATTAACTTTGTCAAATAATGGTAACGAGTTATATGGGACTTGCTGGAATAAAAAATAAAGGAAATATAAAATGAAAATAAGTTATAATAAATTATTTAAATTATTGATTGATAGAAATTTAAAAAGAAAAGACCTTTGTAAGTTAGCCCAAATAAGTGATGCAACAATGGCAAAACTTGGTAAAGGCGCGAATGTTAATACAGAAATTTTAGTAAGAATATGTCAAGCATTAAATTGCGATATTTGTGATATTATGGAAATTGAAAAGGATACAAAATAAATATGGCAATTCACCACTTTATTCCAAAATTTATTTTAAAAGGTTTTTCATTTAATCCTAACGCTGATAAAAACCAACAATCAATAACAATTTACAATAAAAATACAAACAAATTTTCTAATGAACTAATTAATTTTGCTTTTGCTGAGAAAGATTTTAATTCTGATGAAACTGAAACTATATTAGGAGAACAATACGAAAACATAATTGCAAGGGTTTTCCAAAGAATTCAAAAACGAGCATATAGTAATGAAAAAGATGTTGTTTTATCAAATGAGGAATACAGGTTACTTTTTAGATTTTTTACTATAATGTGGCGTAGAAATAATATTCAATTAGAAAAAATTAACGAAATGGCTATGAATATAAATAATGAAATGAAAACGCTGTTTGGCAACAATTTTAAAAACATGTTAAGACCTGAATATCAAGATAAAAACTTAACTAATTTAATAAAATCTAATATAGAAAATATTAAAAAGCCTTTATATGATAAAATCATTAAAGATACAACTGATGAAGATGAAACTGTACAAAAAACAATATTAAATTATATTCCAACAATCGTATATAACAAATCCAATGTCCATTTTTTATTACATAATACTTATGGAACATTACGATATATTAAAAAGGCAAATGAAGAAATTCAAGATTCTGATTTTCCACAAACCTTTATAGAACCAATATCAAAAGATTTGTGTTTTTGTTTACTTCTGACTCAAAATCAAATAGATATTAAGAAAGATAAATTCAAAATAAAAATTGAAGTTTGGGAAAGCGATGAAGATATTATAAAGTTTTTTATAAAAGACTATTTAACAGAAACTGCAACTAATTATGTAGTTGATGAAACTAATTATAGATATGTAACAGGAGATAAAAATGAGCAGTAAATATTATGAAAACTTAATAAAAACAGTACTAGAACATTCTACATCAAAAAATTGGGTAGATGCTGTTAATGAATGGTATATTGATGACATAGAGGAAGATGAAACTCTGAGTGAATCTTGTATTTGTGGGCATCCTAATTTAAGATATTTATTTACTATTAAAAATGAAACAAATAATAATACTCTGTTCCCTATCGGAAGTGAATGTATCAAAAAATTTGAAAGAGATGAGTTATATCAAGAAGCAACGATTAAAGAAAAATTATTTGAATTGTATCACAAAGTAGAAAATAATTCATTTATTGAATTTAATTCAAAGTTATTTTCTCGTAAATTATTAAAATATCTTTATGATGCAGGAGCTTTTAAGGCTAATGAATATAATCATTATAATCCACTACAAGACTATAATTTTATGTTAAAAACATTTAATCAAAAAAATCCTACAACAAGCCATCAAGATAAAAAAGTCAAAGCAATAATATTAAATTCAATTAAACCATTTATTCAAGAACAGTTAAAAAATAAAATTAAACATAAAAATTAATTTTATTTGCCTTTTGCTTTGTTGTTTATCACTGCTTTAAGAAATTGCAATGGGCGATGTTTATCCCTCGTTAAGCATAAATCATCGCCTATTTCATTGCAATTTCTTATGCACAGTGATTTTTGGCGGTTGCAAAAAGCAAATATGAAAAATATAAGGAGTACATATGAATAATTGCGTTATATATGCTAGATTTAGTTCTCATGGACAAAATGAACAAAGCATTGAAGCTCAAGTTAGAATTTGCAAAGAAATGGCTGAAAGCAAAGGTCTAAAAGTCATCAATATTTATCCAGATAAAGCACGAAGTGGAACAAATGATTCACGCCCAGCTTTTCAAAAAATGATAAGTGATGCTCAAAGTGGTGCATTTCAATATATCATTGTATATATGTTTGACAGATTTGCTAGAAATCGCAGAGATAGTATTATGTATAAAGAAATGTTAAAAGATAAATACGGAATTAAAGTATTATCTGCCCTAGAACCAATCGCTGAAGATGAAGGCGGAGAGTTTTATGAAATGTTTTTGGAATGGAATGCTGAAAAGTATAGCAAGAGATTATCAAAGCGTGTTAAAGATGGATTAGATACAAGTGTTGCAAATGGTACTTATTGTGGTGGAACTTTAATATACGGATACAAACTTGAACAAGAACCAATAAATGGTAAATCAAATAAGTTCATTAAAAGAGTAATAATTAATGAAGAAGAAGCTCGTATTATTCGCTATGCTTTTGAAGAATACAATAAAGGAACAACAAAAAAAGAGATTGCCGAATCTCTTAATAAACAAGGTTTAAGATTAAAAGGAAAATTATTTACATTTAAATCTTTTGACAAATGGTTGGTGAATAGAAAATACACTGGTGAATTTTACTTTGGTAATAGACTATGTATAAATATGTATCCTCAAATTGTTGATAAAGAACTTTTTGAAGATGTTCAAAAAAGATTAAATAAAAATAGATATTTTGCAGGTGGAGTTGCTACTGCTAAAATTCCCTATTTACTAACAGGTAAACTTTTTTGTGGACACTGTGGCACAGAAATGGTTTCTGAT
>CALVJV010000029.1 GCA_944332395.1 uncultured Clostridia bacterium
TTGACCGAACATGACGAATATAAATGGCTAAGTTTAGAGGAATGTTATAACGATGAAAAAATAACTCCTAAAACAATGACCACAATTGTTATTTGTGGATTTAATTATTTAAAACATTAAAAGAAAAAAACAAATTCGCGTAAGCAGAATTTGTTTTTTATTTATATGGACATTGATTTGTTAAATCTGTTGATCTTTTTATTTCATTTTTCAATTGAGTTCCCTGCCTACTCTTTATTAATTCATAAACATCAATAGATTTTTTGTATCTACAATAATTTATTTGTCCGTCTGGCGTCAAAAAGAGATCATTTATTTTTTTGCAATAAATATTTTTGTCTTTTTTTTCTTTTATGTAATTGCATAAACATTTTTGCAAAATTACTCTACTTGTATTTTTTTTGAATATTTTTCCTCCTCGATAATCACTTATGATATTATATCCCAAGTTTTGTAAATGAGATTGGATGTCATTGAAAGGGACGAAAAGTGTAGACTTAGGATTTAGAAGTTCAATTATCTTTAAATCTATTTTTAATTCTTCACACAGTTCAATTAAAGAGTCTATATTTTTATCATTGAATGTAAGTTCTTTTAATGCTAACATATTTATTTTGATAGTTGTATTATTTAAAGCTTTGAATTCTTTAATATTTTTTATTATTACATCAGGATTTATATTTGAATTAGTAATGTAGTTATAGATATTCTTGTCCAATGTGTGTAAAGAGATATTAATGTGATCAATGCAATCTATGTTGTTTAATTTATTAAGCAAAATTCCGTTAGTTGTTATTTGAATTTTTCCGCCTGTTAATGCGATGGCATTTACAATATTTATAATATCATTTCTCAATAATGGCTCTCCACCTGTTAAAGAAAAGTAATCATAACCTAATTCCATAGCTGTTTGTACAAAAAAAGCATAATCTTGTGCATTCAGATATTTGTTTTCATTTTGCATTTCCACATTTTCTTTATGACAAAATATACAATCGTATTGGCAATTTCTATTAAGAATAAGTCTAATTTTTTGCATATTCATTTTCCATATATTTTATAAATTTTTTTGTTGTAGCTGATAAGTATTTTTTGTTATAGGCATAGCCAAACTCTGTTTCTGGCATCCTTTTATTTTCTATCCATAATTCTTGTAAAGTACCTTCATCTAAATAATTTTGAATGGATGGCTTAAGAAAGAAGCCTATTCCTTTACTTTTTAATACGAGTTCAAGAGTAATCTCGGTTGTTGAAATTTCATAACTACATAAACCATCAAAATAGTGCTCACCAAATATAGCGTCGATACTATGTCTTGTAGCAGTATATTTGTTTGGGAGTATATATGACTTTTGTTTTGTTTTTAATGCTTTTGGTGTTCCAACAAAACAAGTTTCAACTTTTCCCAATGATTTGACAACAACATTATTATTATCGTCTGCTATTGGAAAGGAATCAATAATTAAATCAAGCCCATTGTCAAGTAGTTGATTTACCATTTCTTGAGTCGATCGACTTATTACGCTAATGGAAACGGATGGATGGTCATCTTTAAACTTTTCAAAGATAGGAATTAAGAAGTATTTTGCTATGTGCGTTGGAACACCGATAGCTAATGATGTGTTTATTAAAGATGAAGTTTCAAATGTGGCTTTTTCTCCACAAACTAATATATTATGCGCCTCTTCTAAAAACTTATAAAGTTTTTCTCCTTCAGGAGTTAGGTCAATTGATTTATTATTTCTTATTATCAATGTTACTCCTAACTGATTTTCAAGTTGCTTAATATTGTAACTTATAGCTGGTTGAGAGATAAAAAGAGATTTAGCTGCTTTAGAAAAAGAGCCTAATTTTGCAACAGCCAAAAAATTTTTATAAAGATTATAGTCACACCTTAAATCAATAAATGTTTTCATATATTGAGTATAATATAAAAACGCTCAAAAGTCTACAATTATATTAAAAATATAAATGTTTTATTGTCTTCTAAAATAAGCATGACAAGAAAATTTTATTAATAAATCATTTAAATATTATTAACTTCTTTGTGGGAAATACTTATTTTTGGCAATTTAATTTTGAAGATTTTTATGCAAATTAGTTGTTGTAAAGTGTGGCGTATGTACCACCTTTTGCCAAAAGTTGTTTATGATTTCCTTGCTCAATAATTTTGCCATTTTCCATATACAAAATTATGTCTGTATCGCGAATTGTTGAAAGACGATGTGCAATCACGAAACTTGTTCTATTGATCATCAGATTTTTCATCGCTTTTCCAATTTCTGGCTCTGTTCGAGTGTCCACACTTGAGGTTGCCTCATCCAAAATCAAAATTGGTGGATTGCAAAGGAAAACTCTAGCAATTGTTAAAAGCTGTCTTTGTCCAACAGAAAGATTTGCAGCATCATTGTCTAAAATTGTATCATATCCTTTTGGCATTGTGCGAATAAAATAGTCTACTTTTGCGGCTTCGATGATTTCTTCTCGAGTTTTGTGCCATAACTCCAACAAGTTTGTGTGGAACATACAATTCTTCCAAATATTGCATCTCGTCCTTTGAAAGTTTTATCTTTGTTGCTTTTACAGCAGTATCTATACGCTTTTTATCTATTGCACCAACTATTATGAATATTTCAAGGTGTCAATTTTTGAAAGCGATTGTTAGTTTCTTGTTTCTGGGTGATCTTGATCTTCTGTTGAACTAGGATCTATGATAGTTTCGTGAGTTTCTTCTATAGTTTTATTATTCTTTTGCTGTTTTTTGCTTGCGTATTTATTCTTAATAATATTACATTGTTCCAATAAATTGACTTGAAAATGTTTCCTTGTTAAAATATCAACATGGAAGGTTTGCTAAAGGAAAAAGATTTGAAGGATATTGTCTGCGATTTACATATACATACAAGTTGTTCTGATGGTGGAAAAGAGGCAAGTTTTGTTTTAGAAAAAGCAAGGCAACAAGGGGTGAGCATTATCTCTATTACAGATCACAACAATATCGACGCTTACAGCAAATTGAAGGACACATACTGCAAGGATATTTTGATGATAACAGGTACTTTCATCAAAAAATTGGACAGATTGAGAAGAAAGAAATAGGTTGCCAGTTATCTCAAA
>CALVJV010000030.1 GCA_944332395.1 uncultured Clostridia bacterium
TCTGGTTAAATATTCAAACCAAAGTCTGTATATTTAGACTTGTCAACCATGTGGCTCTAAATGTCAATTCAAAACTGGGGGAACTTTACGCAAAAAGAATTTTAGAAAAATTTGAGAAAAAAGAGACAAGTGAAAATAATTTTGAAAATAAAAATGGGGGTTCTGAAAATTCGAACTCCCATTTTTGTGAAAAAGACAAAATTTTAAAAGAAAAAGAGGCTGAATTAGACCTTTTCGTCCATCAGCCTCCTCGTGGCGGAGAGGGCGGGATTCGAACCCGCGGTGGCTGTTAAACCACACACCCTTTCCAGGGGTGCACCATAGACCTCTCAGACACCTCTCCTTTCTTTGTTTATTATATTATATTGCATTTTTTTGTCAATTCTTTTTTCTTTATTAATATTTCATGCATATTGGTTTTCGTTATTTAACTTTTAGGTTTTTCCTGTTTTTATGGTTTTTTTATAAAATTTGTTTGACATTGATATTTTTTGACCATTATAATTATATCAGATCGGGATTATCTCGAAATTTGGAGGGGGGATTACTCATGAATAAAACAGAATTTATTAAGGCAATTGCTGCAAAAACTGGTAGCACAATTAAAGCTTCCGGCGAATTTTATGAAGCTTTCGTTTCTACAGTTGCCGAACAATTAAAAAAAGGAGAGAAAATTTCATTAGTTGGATTTGGAACTTTTGAAGCAAGAAAGCGTCCGGCTAGAACGGCTATTAACCCAGCTACAAAACAAAAAGTTAAGGTTAAAGCTTGTGTCGTTCCTGCATTGAAATTTGGCAAGAGTTTTAAAGAGTCGATCTAATTAAAAAATGCACCGCAATGCGGTGCCTTTTTTTTTATATTTTATTTTGCTAATTTGATTTTTTGTGTTATTCTAATTAAGTGGAGTGATGGATGTGAAAAATAATTCTCAGAAACCCATTGTTTTAGAAGCAAAAGGTCTAACAAAAGATTTTTTAGTGGGTGACAGAAGGCTTTCTGTCATAAAGGGTGTTTCGTGCTCTTTTGTTCAAGGCGAATTTGTTTCCATTATGGGGCCAAGTGGCAGTGGAAAGAGCACTCTTTTGTATTTATTGTCAGGGATAGAAAAGCCAACCAGCGGTCAAATTTATATTTTAGGGAAGGATTTGTTGGCGATGAAACCATCACAACTTTCAGATTTGAGAGCGAATGATATATCATTCGTATTTCAATCTTATAACCTGATTAATCATTTTACCGTTTATGAAAACGTTATTACACCTATTTTAATTGCAAAAAAAAGAGTGGATGAAGATCACGTTGACAAGGTGTTAATGAGCGTTGGGATGTTTGATTTTAAAAATAGTTTAGTTAGTCATTTGTCTGGCGGGGAGCAACAAAGAGTAGCTATTGCTAGAGCGTTGGTTACTGATCCTAAAATAATATTTGCCGATGAAGCTACAGGCAATTTAGACAGCCGGTCAATGGTTGATGTTATGAGCATTTTTCGACGAATTGCAAACCAAAAAAAAATTACCATTATTCAAGTTACTCACTCAGAACGATGCGCGCAGTTTTCAGACCGAGTTATCAACCTGTTAGATGGTAAAATTAGAAATATTTCTGATATTAAAAAATTTTTATAATAGGTTGGGTTTCTTGTGCATTTTATTTCAAAATATACATTGAGGAATATTAAAGCTAACAAACTAAGAGCCATTTTGCTTATTTGTTGTATTGCATTTTCAAGTGTGCTCTTCTTTGTTTCGTTAGCGTTTCCTAAATATTTAAGAAATTATCATGAAAGCACGATGCGTTCTTATTTTGGGAATTCGGATATTTATATGCAAGCCATGGATTCCTCAATTGTTTCGTTGGATTCTATTCCGGAATCTTTGCAAAATAACTTTGAGTACTCTTTTGGATTTTTAGCTTTGCCCGCCTCAAAGTTTTCTTTAGTAACGGAAAAAGAAGAGGCAATTACTTATATTGCTGGTAATTTTAATGATGTTCAAACCTTTAACCCTGTTAGAGTAATAGAGGGAGATGTGTCTGATTTTTCTGGGAAAAAGGCGGTTATTACAAAAAAAGTAGCTAATTTGTTTGGCTGGGAATTGCACGATAGCATAAGAGTTGTAGCTTATGGGACCTGGGAATATTTTGAGGTTGCTGCAATCGTTTCAAATGAAGGCCTTTTTTCAGAGCAGAATGAGGCAAATGGTCCACTAATTATGCTTTCAAAAGATGGTGTTTTTGAGGTTATTAGAAAAGTTTTAGGGTCGTCTAGTGCTGATTTGACAGATGAAGCTCTTAATAATTATTTCAATTTGGCCGTTTTTAAGGTAAAAGATGGTGTTAGTATTCAAGGGGTCGCTAGTGAGCTAGCAAATATTTTTAAGACTTTTGAAGTTAGCGAGACTGTAAATAACAAAGTTTTGAATGAAGCGGTTAGTTATTTGCAAACACCTTTTACGGCTTGTATTTATTTGGTTTGTGGATTTTGCGCTCTTATTATTTATTTAACTTGTAAACTTACTTTTGCAGAAAGAGTTCGTCAATTTGCTGTTTTAAAGTCTATGGGCGCAACCAGTGGTTCGCTGTTTTTTAGCCTTTTACTTGAAAGTGCTTTTTATGGATTAATTGGTGGGGCAATTTCTGTTGTTTTTGCTGTTTTACAGGTTTATTGTTTGCCTAACATTGCAAAATCTATGAGTTATATTACGCCTGTTCCATATTGGTATTATTTAACGGCAATTGGATTTGGTGTAGCTATTGCAATATTTTCTTCATTTGTACAGGCCATTAAAAATACTAGAAAGAGCATAAAGCAAACTCTTTTGACAAAGGAAAAATTTAATTCGCAAAAGCTTGTAGTGTCTATTTCTTCGTTTGTTGTGTTTTTGATTGGTTCTATTTTATTGTTGTGTTTGGTAAATATTTCTGTAAAATGGGTATCTATAATTTTATTTTTAATGGTTTTAATTGCATTAATTTTATGTTTGCCTTTTATTTTAAAGGGTGCATTTTTTATAATTTGTAAAATATTTTCTATTAAAACTTTCGAAAGTTTGTATATGTCTAAAACACTTCCGACCAAAAATTTGTCTGTGGCAAATCGTCTGTTGTTTTTTGGTATGTTTCTTGTTTTTTTGCTATCTACATTAATTACTTCATTAACAAATTTGTCTGTAAAAGGCCAGGAATATGATTATAATATTATAATATCTCAAGCGTCCGCTAGTGCTGTTTCTGAAGAAAACTTGCAGGAAATCATTGATAGGCCCGGTGTTGATTATGCTTGGAAAGGTGTAAAGCTTGAGAATGTGTATATAAACGAAATGGACACTTATCTTTCGGATTTTTATGCTCTGGAATATGATGAAATAGCTAGACTATATTCAAATGAAATTGATAACTTTGAAAAAATAAATCTTACTTCTGGTGGAATTTTATTAAACAAATATTACCGAGATGCAAAAGGATTTAAAGTTGGAGATATATTTAGTTTAAATGTTGGCAAAGTTTCTATAGAAACCATAGAATTTAAAATTGTGGGCTTTATAGATAATTATGAAGACTGGGGAGATATGGCGGTTTGTCTTTTAGACGATTTACAAGGCATCAGTATAATTGATGGATTTAATAGTATTTTCGTTAAAACAAATAATAATTATTCGGTAGAAGATGTTATCTCGGACATAAGAGGACTTCCATTTATTGGCCAAACAGATACGAATCCAGACGATAATACTGATGATCCAACTGCTGCATTTTTAACGTTTACTAATGTTTCTAAACAGCAAGAGATATTTAAAAATCAATTGTCAACTCCATTTCTTATATTAAGAACATATTCTGTTATGGTTTTGATATTGAGCTTGTTGTGTATTTTTATTGGATATGTGCTGTTTTTAAGAGAGGCAAGTGAATATCATAAGACTTTGTTTGTTTTAGGCATGAGTCCACAAAGATTTGAAAGACTGATATTGATTCAATCTATTTTCATGACTTTAATATCGTTATTAAGTGCAATTTTCCTTTCGGTTTTATTGTATTTTAATTTTGAAAACATATTTAATGCATTAGGAACTACATTTACAACAAAATTAGATTACTTTGAATATTCAATGTACGGCATAGGCATGTTTGTAGGAACGACTTTGATGGCGTATGGTTTGGGCTTAAGATTTAAAAAGAATTTAATGAAGAATGACAAAAGATTGTTTGGTTAACATAATTCTCGCCTTGTAGCATATTATGTTATGAGGTAAATAAAATGAAATTTATAAAAATGCATGGCGCTGGAAATGATTATATTTTCTTTGATTGCATCGAATCAAACTTTAATTTTAACCCCAAAGAGCTAGCTCCTATTTTATGTAACAGAAGCAAGGGGATAGGTGCCGATGGTATTATTTTTATTTTAAAAAGCAGTGTTGCTGATTGTATGATGGATATTTATAATTCAGATGGTTCGAGAGCTGCGATGTGTGGTAATGGTGTAAGATGTGTCGCACATTATTTTGTTTTAAAATATAAGCATAAAACAAGAATTGTTAATGTTGAAACATTGTCGGGCATTAAGCATGTAGAAATATATAAAATTAAGGACAATTTTGCAACAAGTTCGGTTGAAATGGGAAAATCAACTGATCCGATAAAAAAAACAGTATATTTTGATTGTCTAAATGAATGCTTGGATTTTTATTTTGTAGATGTTGGAAATCCACATGCAGTTTGCTTTTTAGAGGCGCGTTTTTATGAAAAAATTGCTCACATTGCAGGTGAAATGCAAAGAAAATTTAAAGATGGTATAAATGTTGAATTTATTGGTGTTAAAAAAAATAATGTAATAAATGCAAGAGTCTTTGAGCGAGGAAGTGGAGAAACATTGGCTTGTGGAACAGGCGCTACAGCAATAGCTAGGACAATAAATTTTTTGAAAAATGAAACACAGGGCGAATATTTTGTTAATTTCCCAGGCGGAACATTAAAAGTTATAATTGATAAAACAAAAACTGCTAAATTAGTGGGAGAAAGTGAAATAAGTTATTTTGGTGAATCAAGTATAGAAAAAATTTAATTAATTTTGTAAATTAAAAAGCCTTGTTTGTCTTTTTTTAAGGTTATAAAAAGACCGCCCAAGAGACCTCCAATAAAATCTGAAAATAGATCAAGCATGGTGTCAAAAATTGCATATTTTCCAATATATGCTTCTCCAGTGTATGGAGAGGCGGTCCTTTGCATGTTTAGGTTTAATAAATTATCAAAAGAAAATTCATAAAATTCCCACAAAACGCCTATAAAAACAGTTATAGAAACAACCAATAAAAGCTGTACGGCCCTGCTTTTTTGTTGTTGTATTAATGAAAAACTAATTATGCTAATTAATATTCCACTAAATAAATGTATAATTATGTCAAAATATTTAAATTTGTCATATATGTTTATTATTGAACCTATCCATATAGCAAAAAAAACAAACAACAAATAAAGCGTTTTTGTAATTTCTCCAATTTTTATGTTGAATTTTAAAAAGAAAAACGGAACTGAAATACATAGTACTATAATTACATGCTGAATTAAATGTATTGAAAAGGTTTTGGTGGATATTTTTAAAGTTGATAATAATATTGATTCATATATAAGGCTTCCAGCAATTATGATGTTAAAAATTATTATCATAACTATATTAATAACATCTATTATTTTTAAAGTCTTTTTATTCATAGATATAGAATAGCACCTTTTATATTGTATTACAATTGTTTGCATAATTTATTTTTTTAAAACTTTAAAAAAGGGTTGACAAATCTATTTTAATTTGTTTATAATCTTCAAGAGAAAAAGGAGATTTGTTATGAAACAAAATATACATCCAGACTATCATGAAGTTACTGTTAAATGTGCATGCGGAAATACTTTTGTTTGTGGGACAACAAAAAAAGGAGATGTTTTAAATATTGAAATTTGCAATAAATGTCACCCATATTTCACTGGTACGCAAAAATTGGTTGACTCGGGTGGTCGAGTAGAGAAATTTAAAAAGAGATATAGCAGATAGATTTCTAAGGCGCATAAAGTTGGTTTGCGCCTTTTTTGTGAATGAGAACATTTTTTTGTTTTCATTTTTATTTTTTAGGAGAAATATTAATGAATGCTAGGAAAAAAGTTGAAGAAATTGAAAAAATATTTCAGCGATCAAATGTAGAGATTGCAGACGCCGAATGGATAGTGTGCGAGATAACTGGATATTCTAAAATGTGTCTTAGTGAAAGGCAATTAACCGAAGCGCAAATAAAAAAAATAGACAAAGTTGTAAAAAAAAGATTAAAACATATTCCGATTGCTCAGATATTTAAAAAGCGCAATTTTTACGGACTTGATTTGTATATTAATAAAAATGTATTAATCCCAAGGTTTGAGACAGAAGGTCTTTGTGAACTAATTGCAAAAGAATTGCCTGCAGACATACTTGGGCAACTGCATGGTCTAGATGTTGGTTGTGGAAGTGGTGCAATTTGTATTGTATTGAGTAAGCTATTTGGTTATAAAATGACAGCAGTCGATATTAGCAACAAGGCCCTTAAGGTTGCAAAAAAAAATGCAAAAAAATATAATGTAGATATTAATTATTTAAGATCAAATATGTTAAGCGAGGTAAAAAACTATGAGTTTGATTTTGTAGTTTCAAATCCTCCGTATATATTATCATCAGAATTAAAAAATCTAGATAAAGAAGTTGTCGGGTTTGAACCAAAGCTTGCATTAGATGGTGGGGGAGATGGCTTGCAATTTTATAGAAAGATTATTGAAGATGCGCCTTATGTATTAAAAAATGATGGCTATTTATTTTTTGAGGTTGGAAAAGGAATGGCAAATGAGGTGGTTCGGTTAATGAGAAAAGATTTTTATGCAATAAAGATAAATAAAGATCTTCAGGGGGTTGATCGATATGTGTTTGGGAAGTTAAAAGAGAGGAAGATATAATATGAAAAATAAGCTTATAGAAATAAAAAATAGATATGATGTGTTGTCTAAGGAGTTGATGGATCCTGACATCTATCAGGATAGGAAAAAATATGCAAAGTTGGCAAAAGAACATGCAGATTTGCAAGAGATTGTTTCCCAAATTGATAAATATGAAAAAGTGGAGAGTGATTTAATTTTTGCAGAAAAGTCACTAAAAACGGAGACGGATCCGGAAATGAAAGGATTTTTTGAACAGGAAATCTCTAATTTAAAATTGGAATTAGATCAACTGGAAAAAGAAATAAAATTGTTTTTAATTGGCAAGGACGAAGATGATGAAAAAAATGTTATTTTAGAAATTAGAGGTGGCGCTGGAGGTGAAGAGGCTGCCTTGTTTGCGGCCGATTTAAAAAGAATGTATGAATTTTTTGCTGACAAGCAAAGATTGTCTGTTGAAATATTAGATATAAATGAAACTGAGTTGGGTGGAATAAAGGAATGTACTATGTTGATTAGCGGAAAAGATGCATATTCGCTATTAAAATATGAAAGTGGGGTTCATAGAGTGCAAAGAGTCCCTGATACGGAATCGCAAGGAAGAGTTCATACATCTACAGTGACGGTAGCTGTTTTGCCCGAGAATAAAGATGTTGAAATTGACATAAATGAAAAAGATATTCAAGTTGATACCTACAGAAGTAGTGGAGCGGGCGGGCAACATGTTAATAAAACAGAATCTGCAGTGAGATTGACTCACATTCCAACAGGAATAGTTGTTGCTTGCCAACAAGAGCGTTCGCAAATAAAAAATAAAGAAAAGGCATTTGAAATTTTAAAAAGCAAACTTTACGATTTTTATAAAAGCAAATCCGATGCGGATTATGCTGAAAAAAGAAAGATGCAAGTTGGAACTGGGGATAGGAGTGAAAAGATTAGGACATATAATTACCCTCAGAATAGAATTACTGATCATCGAATTAATTTATCAATATATTCAATGTCGGATTTTTTAAATGGTGATTTAATGCCAATTATAGGTCCATTAAAAGTTGCGGAACAAACAATGAAGTTAACTGGAGCGCAATAAAAAGCCGTCTTAGGGCGGCTTTTTAGTTTTTTAAAAAAATAAAAAAAATTTTTAAAAAATCCTTGACACGCATCCGTGTGTGCAGTATACTAATCAAGTCGCATCATGGGAAGATGCAGGAGGTTACTTTCCGAAGATAACTTCTGCGGACAATTGTCGAAGCATAAGATTTCGGCGACAAAGAGAGAACAAATGTCAGCGACTTTAGATTTTGTTTAAAAACTCTTTGGTACATCAACGGAGGAGATATATGGCACAAACAATAAGAATTAAATTAAAGGCTTACGATCATAACCTTGTTGATCAAGCATCGGCTAGGATTGTAGAAGCTGCAAAAAGAGTTGGCGCAAAAATTTCGGGTCCGATTCCAATGCCAACAGAAAAAGAGGTAATTACTATTTTACGATCACCACACAAACACAAGGACTCACGCGAACAATTTGAGATGAGAACGCATAAAAGAGTAATTGATATTTTTAATCCATCAAGCAAAATTGTAGATTCATTAATGAAGATTGATTTGCCTGCTGGGGTTGATATCAAAATTAAGTTATAACAGAAGGAGGAAGTAAAGAGTTATGGATAAAGCAATAATAGGCAAAAAACTTGGAATGAGCCAAATCTTTACAGACTCTGGGGTTGTTATTCCTGTGACTGTAGTCGAGGCTGGCCCGTGTGTGGTTTCTCAAAAAAAGACTAAAGAGATTGATGGCTATGAAGCAGTTCAATTAGCTTTTGAAGACACAAAAGAGCAAAGGCTTTCTAAACCAGAATTGGGACATTTAAAAAAGGCAGGGATTTCTCCCAAAAAGCATTTGAAGGAATTTAATCTCGATCCTTCAAAGTATGAGCTTGGCGCTGAAATAAAATGTAACATATTTAGCAATGGCGATTATGTAGATGTTACTGGTATGACGAAGGGTCGTGGATTTACTGGAACAATTCAACGTTGGAATACGCATAGAGGCCCAATGGCGCATGGTTCTGGTTATCATCGCGGCGTAGGTTCGCTTTCTGCAAACTCAACCCCAAGTCGTGTGTTTAAGAACAAAAAAATGCCCGGGCAATATGGTAATGAGCAAGTCACCATTCAAAATCTTATGATTGCAAAAGTAGATAGCGAGAGAAATTTGCTATTAATTAAAGGCGCGATTCCTGGAGCGAAAGGCAGTTTGGTTTTTGTTTCTGAAGCGGTTAAAGGGGGTAAAAACTAATGCAAACTAAAGTTTATAATATTGCTGGTCAAGAAGTTGGCAAAATGACCCTAAAAGATGATATTTTTGGTAGAGAGTATAATAAAGCATTAATTCATCAGGTGGTTGTTGCGAGTTTGGCAAATGCACGCCAAGGAACAAAATCTACGTTGACTCGCACAGAGGTGTCTGGGGGAGGAAGAAAACCTTGGAAACAAAAAGGAACAGGAAATGCACGCCAGGGATCTATTCGTGCTCCTCAATGGATTAAGGGTGGAATAGTTTTTGCACCAAAGCCAAGAGACTTTTCTCAAAAAATAAACAAGCAAATGAAAAAAGCTGCATTTTTGTCAGCAATTTCAACGCTTTTTGCTGAAAAAAACATGATTGTTTTAGATGAATTAAAGATTGATGCAAAAACGAAAAAGATTAATGAAGTATTAAAAAATCTTAAGGTTGATAAAAAGTCTTTGTTTGTGACTGCTGAGCACGATGAAAATGTGATTAGAGCGGGTAGAAACATTCCAAATGTAAATGTTTGTACAGCAAGTTTGGTATCAACATTGGATTTAGTAAATGCTGGAACGCTGATCATAACAAAAGATGCGGTAAAACAAATTGAGGAGGCATACAAAGAATGATAGCTCACGATATTATAAAACGTCCAATTCTTTCTGAAAAAAGTTATGCTGACATCAAAAGCAAAAAGTATACTTTTGAAGTAGACAAGAATGCAACAAAGACTCAAATAAAAAAGTCTGTTGAAGAAATATTCAAAGTAAAAGTTTTAAAAGTAAATACAATTAACCAAGAAGGCAAAATTAAGAGGCAAGGAAGACATGAGGGAAAAACTGCTTCTTATAAAAAGGCAATCGTTCAACTCACATCTGGTAGTAAGCCAATTGAGTTCTTCGAGAGCTTGAGTTAGAGGAGGAAGTAGCAATGGCTGTAAAAAGATATAAACCAACAACATCTGGACAACGTTTTAAAACAGCTCCTTCATTTGAAGAAGTTACTACTTCTGCTCCAGAGAAATCGTTGTTAGAAACGATGAAAAAGACAGGCGGTCGAAATAGTTACGGAAGAATAACTGTTAGACATATTGGTGGTGGAAACAGGAGAAAGTATAGAATAATCGATTTTAAAAGGAATAAAGATAATATTCCTGCAAAAGTTGCATCAATTGAATATGATCCAAATAGAAGCGCCTACATCGCTCTTTTGAATTATGCCGATGGTGAAAAGAGATACATTTTGGCTCCATTGGGTGTTTCGGTTGGAGATGTATTAGAAAGTGGTACAAATGTTGAAATTAAAGCTGGAAACGCGTTGCCATTAGAAAATATTCCAGTTGGTTCAATTGTTCATAATATTGAATTTCAACCTGGTAGAGGCGGAAAAATAGCACGAAGTGCAGGAATTAGTGCGCGTTATGTTGCAAAAGAAGGGAAATATGCAACTTTGCGTATGCCAAGTGGAGAAATGAGAAAAGTTTTGTTAACTTGCAGAGCAACTATTGGCGAAATCGGTAATGCGGAACACGAGATAGTTAGTTTAGGTAAAGCTGGAAGAAAAAGACACACTGGCATTAGACCGACCGTTCGTGGTGTTGTTATGAACCCGGTTGATCACCCACATGGTGGTGGTGAGGGTAAATCACCTGTTGGACGTCCTGGTCCTGTAACACCTTGGGGCAAACCAGCATTGGGATATAAAACAAGAAAGAAGAAAAATCGTTCTGACAAATTTATTGTCAAACGAGTAAATTAAGGAGGTCTATAATGAGTAGATCGGTAAAGAAAGGACCATATATTGAGAACAAATTAGAACGAAAAATAATAACCATGAATGAAAGTGGAGAAAAGAAAGTAGTAAAAACCTGGTCAAGAGCAAGTACAATTTTCCCATTTATGGTGGGGCACACTATTGCTGTTCATGACGGAAGAAAGCATGTTCCAGTTTATATTACAACTGAAATGGTTGGATATAAATTGGGTGAATTTGCACCTACTAGAACATTTAAGGGACACAAGGACAAAACAGCGAAGGCTGGACCGAAGGGAGGTAAGAAATAATGGCAACTAGACAAAGACAAAAAACTGAAGCTCGTGTTGCTGCAAAAGACACACGACCACATGCTGTTGCTAGATATGTTAGAATTTCTCCTTCAAAAGTAAGAATAGTTTTGAACATTATTCGTGGGAAAAAATATGATGAAGCAATGGCAATTGTTAAAAATATTCCAAATATTGCTTCTGAATATATTATTAAGGTTTTGCAAAGTGCTGGAGCGAATGCCGAAAATAATTTAGGCTTGTCAAAGAGTGATTTATTTGTTGCTGAAGCATTTGCTGATGGCGGACCAAGTTTAAAAAGATATACACCAGGTAGCCATGGAAGAGCAAAGCCAATTTTAAAAAGAACAAGTCATATCACAATTATACTTGACACAGCAAAGTAAAAAGGGAGACAACAAATGGGACAAAAAGTTAATTCACATGGAATGAGAGTTGGAATAAATAAAGGTTGGGATAGTGTTTGGATTTCTAACAAGAAAAATTTTGGTTCTTTTATTTTAGAAGATAAAAAAATCAGAGATTTTATTAAAGAGAAATACAAGCAATATGCTATATCTCGTATCCTTATTGAGAGAGATGAGAATAAAATAGTGATTTCTCTGAAAACGGCTAGACCCGGAATGGTAATTGGTCAGAAAGGTGCTGGTGTTGAGCAAATGAAGAAAGAAATTTCTGCTTTGTGCAAAGGAAAAGAAGTTCAGATTAATGTAATAGAAATTAAATATGCTGATTTAGATGCACAATTAGTAGCTGAGAGTGTTGCAAATGCATTAAATGGGCGTATGAGTTTTCGTAGAGCGATGAAACAAGCCTTAAGTAGAGTTACAAAAGCTGGTGCAAAGGGCGTAAAAATTATGATCAGTGGCAGATTAGATGGCGCAGATATCGCTCGCAGTGAACACAAGCAAGAAGGATCTTTGCCGTTGCAAACCTTGCGTGCAGATATTGATTATGGATTTGCAGAGGCAAATGTTAGTGGTCGCGTTGGCGTCAAGGTATGGATCTATAAGGGTGAGATACTTGGTAAAGTTGATTTAACTAAAGAACAAGGAGGCAAATAACCATGTTAATGCCAAAGCGTGTAAAAAGAAGAAAAGTATTTCGTGGCAGAATGAAAGGAAAGGCAACCAGAGGAAATATTATAACTCGTGGGGAATACGGAATTATTGCAACTGATCCATGTTGGATTACTAGCAATCAGATTGAAGCGGCTCGTATTGCTATGACTAGATACATAAAACGTGGTGGTAAAGTGTGGATTAATATTTTCCCTCATAAACCCGTAACAAAGAAACCTGCCGAAACAAGAATGGGATCTGGTAAAGGTTCACCTGAATATTGGGTTGCAGTTGTTAAACCAGGTAGATTACTATTTGAAATAAATGGTGTTAAAGAAGAAGTAGCCCGTGAAGCATTGAGATTAGCTTCTCACAAACTTCCATGTGGAACAAAGATTGTTTCCAAAGAGGAAAGTGAAGCTCTAGCAATTGGGAACAAGGAGGAATAGAGATGAAAGCATTAGAGTTTAGGACATTAAGTGATGCAGAGCTTGCTAAGAAACTGAAAGATCTAAAAGCCGAATTATTTAATTTAAGATTTACGAATGCAACTGGTTCATTGCAAAACACAATGGCTATTGATAAATGCAAAAAAGATATAGCTAAAGCTAATACGGTTATTAGAGAAAGAGAACTCGGAATTTCAAAAGCTCCAGTTGTTAAGAGCAGTACAAAATCGAAAGCAGAAAAAACCACAGAAAATATAGAGCCAAAAAAGACAACCAAAGTGGTAAAAAAAGTAGATGAGAAAAAATCTACAAAGCAGAAAAAAGAGAAAGCCGAAAAAATAGTGGTGTGAGGTGAAAAAAATGTCAGATACGATTGAAAGAAATTTAAGAAAAACAAGAATCGGGGTGGTTGTTAGCAATAAAATGGATAAAACTATTGTTGTCGCCTATCATACCAAAGTAAAGCATCCTCTTTACAATAAAACTATGAATAAAACTACAAAGTTCAAAGCTCACGATGAAGAAAATAAATGTGATATTGGCGATACCGTAGAAATTGAAGAAACCAGACCTTTATCAAAAGATAAGAGATGGAGACTTGTTAAGATTATTGAAAAAGTCAAGTAAGGAGATAGATTATGATTCAACCACAAACAAGATTAAAAGTTGCTGATAATACTGGTGCAACAGAATTAATGTGCATTCGTGTTCTTGGCGGATCCTTTAGACGCAGTGGAAATATAGGTGATATTATTGTGGCTTCTGTTAAGAATGCTATTCCCGGTGGAACTGTAAAAAAGGGAGACGTAGTTAAGGCCGTTATTGTAAGATCCCATAAAGGTATTCGTAGAAACGATGGAAGTCATATTAAGTTTGATGATAATGCAGCTGTTATTATAGACAATCAAAAACAACCAAGAGGTACACGTATATTTGGGCCAATTGCACGTGAGTTAAGAGATAAAGATTTTATGAAAATTATTTCTCTTGCCCCTGAGGTTATTTAAGGAGAACGTATATGCAAAACAGATTAAATGTAAAAAAAGGTGATAGCGTTATTGTTATAACAGGAAAAGATTCTGGAAAGAAGGGTAAAGTGTTAGCATGTTATCCGGCGAAAAATCGCATTGTTGTAGAGAAAGTGAACATGATAAAAAGACACAAAAAACCTAGGAGCGCACAGGACAAGGGCGGAATCATTGAAAGAGAAGGAACTATTGATGTATCTAATGTTATGTTGCTATGCCCAGTTTGTGGAAAACCTACTCGTATAAAAAACACTTTACAAGATGGAAAGAAAGTGCGAGTATGTAAGTGTGGCGCTATTTTAGATAAAAAATACACAAAACCTACTAAAAAAACTGTTGCAAACAAAACTTTAGATGAAAAAAATGTAGCACAACAGAAAGCCGATTTGGCAAAGGCTGAAGAAAAAAAGATTTCTGATAAAAAGAAAGTTGAAAAAGTTTCTGAGTCAAAAGTAAAAAAAGACGTAGAAAAAAACGGGAAAAGTAATGTAGCGCCTAAATCGTTAAAAGCTACTACTACTAATAAAACTGTAAACAAAGTAAACGCAAGAGTAAAAAAAGGCGATGTTTAAGGAGTGAGTTATGGTAAGTAAACAACCTAGATTAAAAGTAATGTATTTAGAAAAGGTGGTCCCAGCTTTAAAAGAAAAATTTAAGTATGAAAACATACACGAAATTCCGAAAATTGAAAAAATTGTTTTAAATATGGGTTTGGGAGATGTTAAAGACAATAGTAAAAGTTTTAATTTAGCCGTTGAAGAATTGTCAACTATTGCTGGACAAAAACCAATAGTTACAAAGGCAAAGAAAAGTGTTGCAAACTTTAAACTAAGAGAAGGCATGAATATAGGGGCTAAAGTAACACTACGCGGCAATAGAATGTATGAATTTTTGGACCGATTAATTTCGATTGCATTACCACGAGTTAGAGACTTTAGAGGTGTTTCAACTAGCGCATTTGATGGAAGAGGAAATTATGCTATTGGAATAAAGGAGCAACTTGTTTTTCCTGAAATCGTATATGACAAAGTAGAAAAAATTCGCGGTTTTGATGTTTGTTTTGTAACAACCGCAAAAACAGATGCTGAAGCAAAAGCGTTACTCGAGTTTATGGGTATGCCTTTTGCAAAAAAATAAAAAGGAGACTTGAAATGGCAAAAAAATCACAAATTGCAAGACAAAAAAGAGGGCAAAAATATTCTACTAGAGAATATACAAGATGTTCTATTTGTGGACGCCCACATGCTGTTTTGAAAAAATATGGCATTTGTAGAATTTGTTTTAGAGAATTGGCCTATAAAGGTCAGATTCCTGGAATCAAAAAAGCTAGTTGGTAATAAAAAAGAGGAGAAAAAAAATGATTACAACAGATCCAATTGCAGATATGCTCACAAGAATTCGTAATGCTCAAACGGCAAGACATAATGATGTTTTGATTCCTATGAGTAAAACAAAAAAAGCTATTGCCGATATTCTTTTAAAAGAAGGATATATTTCAGCCGTCGAATTAGTTGGAGAGGGTGCAAAAACTAATATAAAAATTTCACTAAAATATGGACCTCATGGTGTTAAAGTAATTTCGGGATTAAGAAGAATATCTAAACCTGGATTAAGGGTCCACGTTGGAGTTGAAGACATGCCAAAGGTTTTGAGTGGTCTTGGTATTGCTATTGTTTCAACGAACAAAGGAATTATTACAGATAAGGAAGCGCGTCAACTTGGTGTTGGTGGAGAAGTGCTTTGCTTCGTCTGGTAATTAGGAGGTAAGTTATGTCAAGAATTGGTAGAGCACCTATTGAAATACCTAATAATGTTAATGTAGAAATTCAAGGGAATAAAGTTGTTGTTTCTGGACCTCTTGGATCTTTAGAACAGGAAGTAAACAAAAATATTAATGTAGAAAAACAAGTTATTGATGGTAAAAATTATATTGTTATTACTAGAAAATCTAATGAGAAAGAAGAGCGTTCAATGCATGGCATGTACAGAGCTTTAATTAATAATATGGTTAATGGAGTTGAAAAAGGATATTCAAAAAATTTGACTATTAATGGAGTTGGTTATAAATGTCAAATTGTTGGAAACAAGCTTGTACTTAATATTGGTTTTTCACATCCTGTTGAATTTGTTATTCCTAAGGACATAAAGATAGAGTGTCCATCGATTACGGAAGTAAAAGTTTCTGGTTTTGATAAAACAAAAGTGGGTCAGGTTGCTGCAGACATCCGCGCGTTAAAACCAGTAGAACCATACCATGCTTATGGAATTAGGTATACAGACGAAGTTGTAATTAAGAAAGAAGGCAAAAAGGCTTCTAAGAAGAAATAAGGAGAAAAAAAATGCTGAAAAAGATTGATAAAAATAGCGTTAGAAAGGCAAAACATCAAAGAATTCGTTTTCATATTGCAGGAACAACTGAAAAACCAAGGTTGAGTGTTTTTAGATCAGTTTCTCATGTTTATGCTCAAATAATTGATGATAAGAATGGGAAAACACTATGTGCATGTTCAAGTTTAGATAAAGATTTAAAAGAAAAATTAGTTGGTAGAAATAAATCTGAACAAGCGTTTTTGGTTGGAGAGGCTTTGGGAAAGAAATGTTTAGCAAAAAAAGTAAAAGAAGTAGTATTTGATAGATCGGGCTATATTTATACTGGACGTGTGAAGCAGGTTGCAGAAGGTGCTCGTAGCACTGGACTAAAATTTTAGGAGGAATAACTAATGGCTAGAATTGAAAAAAGAGATAATGCTCCAAAAAAAGTGGATGATGGCATTGACAAGACTTTAGTTCAAGTAAATAGAATTACAAAGGTTGTTAAAGGTGGTCGCAATTTGCGTTTTTCTGCACTTGTTGTTGCTGGTGATAGAAAGGGTCGTGTTGGCATTGGAATCGGAAAAAGTGCTGAAACTTCTGTAGCCATTGAAAAAGCAACTAATTCAGCAAAGAAAAACTTAGTAAACATATCTTTGGTTGGAACAACTATTCCACATGAGGTAGTGGGTGTTTTTGAAACGACAAAGGTTATTTTAATGCCAGCTAAAGAAGGTAAGGGTGTTATTGCAGGAGGTCCGGTTAGAACAGTTGTTGAGCTTGCTGGTATTAAAGATATAGTTACCAAACTTTATGGTTCAAATAATAAAATTAATTGCGTTAAAGCTACTATTAATGGATTAAAGAAATTAAAATCTAATGAAGAAGTTGCTCGTTTAAGAGGAATTTCAGTTGATAAATTGTAGGAGGATTGATATGGCTGTCGAGAAAAAAGGTTTATCAAAAAATGAAAAAATGTTGAAGATTACATTAACAAAAAGTTTAATTGGTAGATTAGAAAAGCAAAAAAGAACTATCCAAGCTTTGGGTTTGAAAAAAATAAGACAATCAGTAATTAAACCAGATAATGATCAAATTCGAGGAATGATTTTTGTAGTGAAACATTTAGTTGATGTTGAAGAAGTGAAATAAGGAGATATAGTATGAAACAACATGAATTAGAACAGCCAAATGCAAAGAGAGCACCAAAAAGGCTAGGAAGAGGTATTGGTTCAGGAACAGGTAAAACGTCAGGAAAAGGACACAAAGGACAAAATGCTAGAAGTGGTGGTGGAGTTCGTCCAGGTTTTGAAGGTGGACAAATGCCTTTGATTAGACAATTGCCTAAACGTGGATTTACAAATATCTTTAGAAAAGAATATACAACTGTGAATGTATCAGCTTTTGAAAAGTTTCCAGAAGGAACTGTTATTACGGCCGAATTCTTGAAAAACAATGGCGTTATTTCAAAGGTTGGTAAGTATGGACTAAAGATTTTGGGAAATGGCGAATTAACCAAAGCTTATAAAGTTAAAGCAAATAAATTTACAGAAAATGCGATAAAGAAAATTCAATCATCTGGTGGCTCTTTTGAGGTGATTTAATGTTTAAAACTCTTGCAGCTGCATTCAAAGATTCTTCAATAAGAAAAAGCATTTTAATTACAATCTTGCTTTTGTTGGTGTTTAGGTTAGGCTGTTATTTGCCTATCCCTGGTATTGACACTGCGGCTTATGGTGATAGAATCTCGTCTGATGGTTTAAGTATACTTGGTTTGTTAAATGCTATTACTGGGAGTGCTTTGGCAAATGGCTCATTTTTAGCTTTATCTGTTACGCCATATATTAACGCATCAATAATTGTACAGTTGTTGACCGTCGCAATACCACCTTTAGAAAGAATGAGCAAAGAAGGTGACGAGGGTCAGAAAAAAATTGCCAAAATTACAAAGTATGTTGCTTTGGTACTTGCTGTAGCTCAGGCTGTTGGTATTGTTCTAGGATTTGGTACTGGAGCACTTGATCAGGGATTATTTGGTCAAAATACTCCTGCCTGGGTTGTTGGCATGTTTGTTGTGATAATGTTGGTTGCTGGGTCGTGCTTTACCATGTGGTTAGGAGACAGAATATCTGACCAACAAATTGGAAATGGTGTATCTTTATTAATTTTTGTTGGTATTCTTTCAACTGCAGGCTTGAGTTTGGTAAATGTTTTTTCAAATATTGTAAAAGGCAATTTAAATGCATTATGGGAGCTATTAGGATTTCTTGCTTTATTAATTTTGATTTTCATATTAATTGTTTTTGTTGATTTAGCTGAGAGGAAAATTCCAGTTAATTATGCAAAGCAAGTTAAGGGGCGAAAGATGTATGGTGGGCAATCAAGTTATATTCCTATGAAAGTTAATGCTGGAGGTGTAATGCCAATTATATTTGCAACAGCAATAATATCTTTTCCAAGTATGATTATGCAAATAGCTGGGGTGACTGAAGAAACAAGTAGTTTTGCCGCATTTTATTATAAATGGTTGGGTACTGGCAGTGTGGTTTATGTTATTTTTGTTGGATTGCTCATCTTATTCTTTGCGTTTTTCTACGCGCAAATTATGTTTAATCCAGTAGAAATTAGTCAACGAATTCAACAAAATGGCGGCTTTATTCCAGGGATTAGAGCTGGAAAACCAACCGCGGAATATTTAGGAAAAGTTAATAGACGAATAACTCTATTTGGTGCTATATTTTTAGCATTCATTGCAACAATCCCATCTATTGTTTTTTCGCTAGTTGCTGGAGATTCTTTAGAGCTTATCAATGCCTTTACGGCAACTGGAATGTTAATCGTTGTTTCTGTTGCAATTGAATTTAATACGGCGCTTGAATCTCAGTTAATGATGAAAAGGCATAAAAACATTCTGTAATTTGGGAGCGAGTTATGAGAATTGTAATACTTGGACCAGCTGGGTCGGGTAAAGGAACACAAGGAACATTGATATCTAAAAAATTGAATATACCTTTAATTTCTATTGGCGATTTGGTAAGGAGAGAGACAAAAAAACATTCTACCTTGGCTCAAAAAGTTGCTTGGTATTCTGTTCAGGGTTTATTGGTACCTGATGAAATTATTATAAAGTTATTAGTTAAAAGATTAAAAGCAACAGATTGTAAAAATGGCTTTATACTGGACGGATTTCCTAGAAATTTAAATCAAGCTATTGAACTTGATAAGTTAATCGAAATAGATAAAGTTATTTTGATAAAAATCGATAATAAAACAGCATTAAGTAGAATACAAGGTAGATTCGTATGTAGTAATTGTGGATTAACGCTATCCAATGATAAAAACACAGATTTGAAATGTATCAGTTGTGGTGGAACCATGATTAAACGAAAAGATGATTTAAACGAGAACGCAATAAAAACTCGTCTAAATATATATGAGAATAATATTGAACCAATTATTTCTCATTACAAAAATAAGGGCATTCTGTTTGAAGTATCTGGAGAAAAAAGCAAAACTGAAGTTTTTGAACAGATTTCTCAGGTGGTGACAGAATGAACAAAAAAGCGGACACTGAAAACAAAATAAAAAACATGAGAATTGCGGGGGGAATAATATCAGATTTTTTTGATGAAGTTTCTTCAATGATTAAACCTGGTGTTACTACTAAAGAAATTGATAGTTTTGCTCATAAATTTATAGTTGAGCGCGGCGCGAAACCATCATTTTTACATTATAGTGGGTTCCCTGCTTCCATTTGCACATCTGTTGATGATGTTATAGTACATGGCATACCAAAAAATATTCAACTAAAAAGTGGTCAGGTACTTGGCATTGACGTCGGAGCGTGCTATAATGGATATCATGTTGATGCAGCTAGAACCTATCTGGTTGGAAATGTTGCTCCTGATGTTCAAAAACTGGTAGAAGTTACTCGGGAATGTTTCTTTGAAGCAATAAAGGGTTTGAAAAATGGAAGCCGAGTTGGAGACATTGGTTCAAGAGTTCAACGACATGCTGAAAAATTCGGATATGGCGTGGTTAGGGAGCTTGTTGGACATGGGGTAGGAAATCAGTTGCATGAACAGCCTAATATTCCTAATTATGGTATTGAGGGCTTAGGACCTAAATTAGTTACTGGTCAGACTATTGCAATAGAACCAATGATTAATTTAGGAACCCCTGAAGTGGTATTTAGAGGAATGTGGGACTGTAGGACGGCAGATGGAAAACCGTCAAGCCACTATGAAAATACAGTGGTAATCTTAGATGATGGGGTAGAAATTTTAACAGAGAAAATGGAGGGAATTGATGTCGAAAGATGATGTCATAAAAACCGAAGGCGTAGTTGTTGAAGCAATGCCTGGAGCAAGTTTTAAAGTAAAACTAGCAAATGGACACATAGTTACAGCTTACATTTCGGGAAAACTTTGGCAGAATATGATTAGGGTGTATGAAGGTGATACCGTCAAACTTGAAATGTCACCCTATGATTTAACTAAAGGACGAATAGTGTGGAGAAGTAAGTAAAAAGGAGAAAAACAATGAAAGTAAAACCAAGCGTAAAACCTAGATGTGCTGATTGTAAGGTTATTAAGAGAGAGGGGAAGGTAATGGTTATTTGTTCTAAACATCCCCGTCATAAACAGGTTCAAGGATAATTTAGCAAAGTCTAGAAAATAACTATAAAATAAAATTAACTGGAGGAAACAAATGGCTCGTATAGCAGGCGTCGATTTACCAAATGAAAAAAGAGTTGAAATAGGATTAACTTATATTTTTGGTGTCGGCAGAGTTACATCAAACAAAATCTTAAAAGAAACAGGTATTAATCCTGATACTAGAGTTAAGGACTTAACAGAAAGTGAGATTACCAAAATTCGTGATTATATTGAAAAAAATGTTATGGTTGAAGGTGATCTAAAACGTGAAGTTGGAATGAATATAAAGAACTTGCAAGAAATTGGAAGTTATAGAGGTATTCGTCATAGAAAGGGTTTGCCAGTTCGAGGACAGAGTACACGTTCAAATGCTAGAACTAGAAAGGGCAAGAGATTGAGTTCAATTAAGAAGAAGTAGTGAGGGTATTAAAAAATGGCACAACAAAAAAAGACAACAACAAAAAAGAAAAAAATAACTACCAGTGTTGATAAGGGTATAGTTCATATTCATGCATCATTCAACAATACATTAGTAGCTGTTACGGATACAGCTGGAAATGTTTTGAGTTGGTCAAGTGCAGGTAGTTTAGGTTATAAGGGCAACAAAAAAAGCACTCCATATGTTGCAGGACAAGTAGCAGAAGAAGCTGCAAAAAAAGCAAAAGAATATGGGGTAAAATCAGTTGAAGTTATGGTTAAAGGTCCAGGAGCAGGTAGAGAGTCTGCAATCCGTGCTTTAGCTAATGCTGATTTAGAAGTTACAATGATTAGGGATGTATCGCCATTGCCACACAATGGATGTCGTCCACCAAAACGTAGAAGGATATAACAAGGGAGAAGAGAAATGGCAAAATATACAGATAGTGTTTGCAGACTTTGCAGAAGAGAAGGTGCAAAATTATTTTTAAAAGGTGATAGGTGTTTAACAAAAAAATGTGCCATGGAAAGGCGTCCAGTTGCTCCAGGACAGCATGGTGCGGCAAGAAAGAAAAATTCTGAATACGCAATTCAGCTTCGTGAAAAACAAAAAGTTAAAAGAGCATATGGTGTGTTAGAAAGACAGTTTTATCGTTATTACCAAACAGCTGAAAACATGAAAGGTAAAACTGGTGAGAATATGCTGTCACTTTTAGAAAGAAGACTGGATAACGTTGTTTATCGTTTGGGCATTGGAGCGAGCAGAGCAGAAGCTCGTCAAATTGTTGGACATGGACACATTATTGTAAATGGCAAGAATGTTAATATTCCATCTTATAATGTGAATGTTGGAGATATAATTTCCATTAAAGAGTCAAAAAGGAAAAAAGAACCATTTAAAGAATTGCGTGAAACTACGGTCGTCCTTCCAAAATGGTTGGAATGGAATCCAGAAAAATTGGAAGGCAAAGTATTAAGATTGCCTGAACGTTCAGATATAGATTTAACGATTGCTGAGCACTTAATCGTTGAAATTTATTCAAGATAACAACCAAAGTAGGAGGAAATAAAATGTTGACAATTGAAAAACCAAGAATTATCTGTGAAGAAAACGAAAATGGAAGTTATGCAAAATTTGTTTTGAATCCATTAGAAAAAGGATTTGGAGTAACCGTAGGAAACTCTTTGAGACGAATATTGTTATCTGCGTTGCCAGGGGCTGCAGTTGTTTGCGTTAGAATAGCAGGAGTCCAGCATGAGTTCACTTCAATTGAGGGAGTAAAAGAGGACGTTACAGATATTATATTAAATTTAAAAAGCTTAGCTGTAAAAACAACTATTGATGATAGAGATTTTAAGAAAACTTTAAAATTACGTGCAAAAGGTCCGGGGGTTGTAACGGCCGCTGCGATACAAAGCGATGATGAAGTTAGTGTTTTAAATCCAGAATTGCATATTTGCACACTAGAAGATGATGTTGAAATTAGTATGGACATTGTTGTTGGCCGTGGAAGAGGTTATGTAACCGCTGATAAAAACAAAGATTCAAGCTATCCTATAGGCTTTATTCCTGTTGATAGCATATTTACTCCAGTTGTAAAGGTTAGTTATGCTGTTGAGAATACACGTGTAGGGCAAAATACAGATTTTGATAAATTAATTTTAGAAGTAACAACTAATGGTACTTATACAGCTAGAGAAGTAGTTAGCTTGTCAAGTAAGTTGATGAATGATCACATGATGTTGTTTGTTGACTTGGTAGAAGATATGGCTATGAACTCTATATTGGTTAACCGTGAAGAAGATAATGTTATGAAGTTACTAGAACGCAGTATTGAGGATATGGATTTGTCGGTTCGTTCTTATAATTGTTTAAAAAGAGCTGGTATAAATACTGTTGAGGATCTTATTAAAAGAACAGAAGACGATATGTTAAAAGTAAAAAACCTAGGTAGAAAATCATTAGAAGAAGTTATTTATAAACTGGCACAAGAAGGTTTGAGCCTAAAAAAGCGTGAAGACTAAGAGGTAGGAAGAAGAATATGAATACACAAAAATTAGGGAAAAATACCGATCAAAGAAAAGCAATGTTACGTGGATTAGTCACTGATTTCTTGATGAATGGGAAATTAGAGACTACATATGATCGTGCAAAAGCAACACAAAGACTTGCAGAGCGTTATATAACTATTGCAATTAATTCTTATGAAGATGTAGTTACTGAAACTAAAACAACAACTGACAGTAAAGGCAAAGAAAAGCAACTAAAAGTTACTCATGATGGAGCAAAAAAGTTAGCTGCAAGACGAAGATTAATTGCAAAATTATACAATAAACCAGAACCTAAAGTTAAGGGCGAAAAGAAAGCATCTTATAAAAAGAGGGTTCATGAAATTAAATATCCAGTTATTGAAAAATTATTTGAGGATTATGCACCAAAATTTGCAAAACGAGCAAAAGAGGTTGGCAAAGGTGGTGGATATACTAGAGTTTTAAAAACAACAATTCGAAGAGGCGATAATGCACAATTAGCAATTTTAGAATTGATTGATGTTGAATAAAAAACAGCTCCAAAATTGGAGCTGTTTTTTATTCGTTATAAAAAGCTTTACAAATTTCTGAAAATTGATAGAATCCATTTATTCCTTGATTATAATATAACTGAGCATCTCGGTTAATTGACCAAAACGACAATAGACCCAAATTGATTTGTTCTGCAAAATTAGCGACTACTTCCATATTGTGGGTTGTAAATGTAGGATAGGACGAACCTTCGTATCCAATTGCAACCGTAGCTCCTAACATTTTGTATAATTCAGATTCCGTCTTGTGTATGTCTCTGTTTTTTAAAATGACAGCTAATTGATCTTTTGCGTTTTTTATGGCTCTTATTGACGCCCATGCATAATCTTCGCCATCAAGTGTTCCTCCGCCATAACACATAGTCATTGAATTAATACAAATTAAATCAACACCTTCGTCTAAGTAAGCAGTTATTAGGTCAATTTGTTTTTGTTCCCAACCATACGGCATAATTGGAATAGTTAATGAAACTTTAACATTTGTTTGATCTTGGACTTGTTTTATTGCTTTTGCATTTGCTTTTGCGTGTGTGGCGTTTTGATTGTCTGTTTCTATATCCAAATCAATTCTTTGTAATTCATATAAATTAATTACATCTAAATACATATTTTTTAACATTTCAACATCTTGGGTGCAAGTCCATGGGCTAACGCCGGCTTGTCCTCCGAATGAGATAATAACCTCTCCGCCTTGGCGTTTAAAGTCATTTATTGACTTTTTTATTCCCTCATATTGAAAGTTATCGTTTCCTTGTTCTGATAATGTATAATATCCGCCCCAACACCAACGAACTGAGCCATCTTCATTTAAATATTTGTTTTGATCAGGATTAATAAAACCGAGATGGAGTGTTTTAAACCCAGTGTCATTCATTACTTTTGCAAGATTAATTACTCCATTGTTTGAGTATTCACTAGAAGTATCAGTCCATAATGTCATATTTACAAATGGGGATAATAACTTAGTTTTGTTTTTTTCTTCATAATTTTGCTCAAGAGAGGATTTGTAATTAATATTTTTTTTCAAAGTCAATGGCAATATGATTGACAAAGATATGATTATTACAAAAGTTGATGCAATTGATATTGATAGTAATTTATGTGATTTAATCCATAGCTTAATTTTTTCTAAAAATGAAGAAAACTTACTCATGTTATTAGTTTGCCATTGAGTAAGTTTTTTATTCATATTTTATAATTATAATAAATTAGAAAATGTCATCATCTAGATCATCATCGTCATCATCGTCATTATCATCAAAATCATCATTGTTATTTTCAAAATCAAAATCATCTTCGTTGCTGAAATCATCATCGTCATTTTCAAAATGATCAACTTCATCATCGTCATCATCTTCGTCATCAAAATCTTCTGAATCTTCAATTTCTGATAATGATAAAACTTCTATATCTTCTTCGTCGTTTTCTGAAGCTTCTTTATTTTCCCAATCATTATTGTCAATTGGTGGTTCATCTCGTTCTATATCATCAATGGCGAGTCCCTTTTTTTGACATTCATCACAAATGGTTTGATCTGGTCTTATAAAATTTGTTCCGCAAATTGGACACAATTCTAAGTCTTCTTCGTCTGTTTGTGTGTTTATAAGACGTAACTCGGATTTACAAACATCACAATATTTTTCGCCTTCTTTCATGTAATTTATTTCACATCTTGGGCACTTAATATATTTTGGCATATATCACCTCTTAATGCATTTTTTTGTATTATATGCATATATAACAAAAGGGTCAACTAAATATTCATAAATTATTAAAAATTATGCATCTAGCAACATTTTATCTGCAACTAATGCAATAAATTCACCATTTGTTGGTTTTTCTTTGTCGCTGTAAATGTCTATTCCAAATATTGAATTAATTTTTTCTATTTTTCCTCTGTTCCATGCAACTTCTATGGCATGTCTTATAGCTCGTTCAACCTTACTTGCTGTCGTGTCGTGTATTTGAGCAATTGATGGATATAACTTTTTGGTTATTGAATTTATAATTGATGGATTTTCTATTGCCATTTTTACAGCATCTCTCAAAAAATAATATCCTTTGATATGTGCTGGGATTCCTACTGTTATAAATATATTAGTAATTTTTTCGTCCATAGTTCGCTTTGAATTAGTGTTATCATTGGCAGAGTTTAGCATGTCTATTATTCTATTTTCTATTGTTTGCATAGATGTTGGTTTAATTAGATAATAGTCGGCGCCAAGATTGATCGCTTTTTGAATAAAAGCATTGTTTGTTAATGCGCTGTATATTAGTATTTTAGGTTTAATATCCTGCGATTTTATTTTTTCTAATATTTCAAATCCATCAATTTCGGATAGCATCAAATCTATAATAATAATGTCTGGTGAAAATCTTTGTAATTCTAGAAGAGTTTCTGTGCCATTTTTGGTTGAGCATGTTAAATAATGGCCATCTTTTTGTAAATAATTAATAATTCCATTTCTATAATCTTCGTCTTCATCTGCAATTAAAATTTTATACTGATTTGTCATGTTTTTTCTCCTTTTTGTTAATGGTAACATAAAGGACTAAGTAAATTAATAAAATAATAGATAAATTTTGTAGGATATTGTCTAAAAAAGTAGAAAAAAATTTATTTGAATGTTAAATATTGAAAAATTATTATATATTTTGTAGAAGTTGCCAATTAAAAAATATTTTAACAAAAGCTTGTGCTCTATGCTCATAAAAGCATTATAAATACTAGTTGAGGCTTTAAAACTAGAAAAACTTTAAACACTAGAATTTTTTCTGGTGCTTTTTATTTGTTTAATATGCTCATTAAAAAATCCAAATAATAAATGTTTTTGTTTTATAATTTTATACAAAAATAAAAAATATATGCTATAATGAATTAAATAAACATCAGATAATATAAAATTACGGGAACATTAAGGAGTTTTTATGTCCAGAGGTATAATTTATGTTTGCTCTACTGCAGTTGAAGGTTTAATTAAAATTGGTAGAACTAATGATTTTCAAAAAAGGATGAAACTTTTAGAAGATAATGGATATAGGAATGTTACTGGTTTAAAAAGACAATTTGCTATTGAGGTAGATAATCATGAGGAAATAGAACAACTTTTAGATGATTTATTTGCAAAAAGTAGAGTTGGTAATACAGAATTATTTTCGTTAGATTTAAACAAAATTATTCAGTTATTATCTTCTTTTGCAGGAAAACAAATTTATCCGACAAACGAAACGAAGCAAGAAGTCTTTAACAATGCAACAGAGATTATCCATAGTAAAATGATACCTGATGGAGAATATTTTTTATCTAGGAAGATTAAAGAAATAAACCAAAAAGTAAAAGCTCAAATGGTTGTTGAAAACGGAAAATTTATTCTTAAAAAAGGATCTAATATTGCACCATATAAAGAATATAAAACACCATCTTGGATATTGGTGAGAAAGGACATGAGA
>CALVJV010000031.1 GCA_944332395.1 uncultured Clostridia bacterium
AAAATGAGAACAACTTTTCAATCAGAATTTTTTAATAATAAATTTGGTAGAAGTGATTTTGAAATCGTTGATGAAAATGAAAGACGACTTGGAAATGCTCTTGCTTATCTAATGAAATATATTGAAAAGACTGGTGAAAAAATTGTGTATAGTAAAGGACTACCACAATACTTCATCTCGGACATTATGGATGATGATATTGTTTGCACAATAGGACAAGAAGACAAAAAACTACTATTGTTTGATGACTTCAAATGTTGGGACGAAGGTTGTTATATGGGCAAAGTCAGTCCCGAAGTAATTGAACAAATGCGGAAAAGTAATTAAAATATGCTTTTATAGATTTTGGAATATCTTTTAACAAAATCAAACTGCATATAAACAACGGCATCGTAAAAAAATGAGAAGGCGCTAGGCAAAGAGGGTTTACCCCTTGCCAGCCTCTCATTTTAGATGCCGTTTTGTGCAGTTCTCACCACCAAAATTGCGAAAGTTTTTGTTTGCTGGCGTGTGCTTGTCTGGCGGAGCTTTAGCGACGCCACTTGTATCAAGACAAGCACACGCCAGGATCTCATTTTAAATAATTAGATAAATATTTGAAATATTGATACAAAATTAATAATTCTATGTTATAATATTTTTGCTATAATAATCTTATATTTATTTGGAAAGATGATTTATAATTTAATAGTAAATCATTTTAGATAAATATCTGTCAAAATAAATAGCTTTAACAATATTAAAGAGATATTAAAATCCAATTATAGGTTTATTTAGTTTTATTAAATTAATAACAATACTTTATCAAGATAGTTAATTATAGGAGAAAATAATAAATGAATAAAAATAAAATTAGAGTTTTCGAGGGGTTTGCTGGTTATGGCGGAGGTCATTTTGCTTTAGATCGTTTAAAAAAAATGTACCCAAAGTTTGAATTTGAAGTTGTGGCTTATTCAGAAATTGATAAATATGCTTCTGAATTATATGACTTAAACCATAAAACTATAAATAACACAAACATAAAGAATTATCCAGACATAACAAAAATTGATCCTACAGAAAAAGATTTTCCAGATTTTGATTTATTTATGGGTGGGTTCCCTTGTCAACCATTTTCTACTGCTGGTATGCAAAAAGGCGAAGATGATCCATATGGAAGAGGCACTCTATTCCATCATATCATGAGAATTTGTGCTGTAAAAAAGCCAAAATATATTTTGCTTGAAAATGTAAAAGGTATCTTATCTAAAAAGTTTGATTCTACTAGAAATCTAATGATGGATATGCTTCGAAATATAGGATATGTACATAATAAAAATGACAAAAGCGAAAGTCCTTTAGCTATGGCGGTTTTAAATTCTAAGGACTATGGAATTCCACAAAATAGAGAAAGAGTATGGATGTTTGCTAAATTAGGAGGATTACCCAAAAATTTCTCAATGACTCCTCCTATTAAAAGAAACAATTTGAGATTAAGAGATTTTTTAGATCCATTAGATCGTGTTCCTAAAAATCTATACCTTACAGATGATCAAATAAGACATTTAAAAGAGAAACATCATATAGATAGTTTCTTAGTAGATGAACCCTTATGTTTTGATGTTTATAATAAAAAAATTAAGAAAGATGGATATTCTATTACATTAACAATGCCTGAACATAATAGTATTAGAGTTGTTGAAGCCCATAAAGACAAGGAAGTGGTTAGGAAAATGTCTGTTACAGAACAATTTAGATTGATGGGTTTAGAAGGATTAGAAAATAATGGTAAAGATGTTGATATAATTTTTGGCAATCAGTCATACACGCAATTATCGAAGCGTGCTGGTAATGGTTGGGATGTAAATGTTGTAACAATTTTACTAGAATTTATTTTTAAACAATTAGGAATTTTATAGGAGTGATAAAATGATTATAGATATTGGTAGCATTATGTTTAATATGGAGATTGAAACAGGAGGAGGAACTCCATCTTGGGGAACGGATCTTGGACAATCAAAAGATCATAAATTTCTCGATAAAGTAAATAATATAATAATTGGTATGTTATATAAAAGTGTATCAAATATCAAAGATGTTTTTTGTCCATTAGGCAAAGGAGGAAGCAAACAAGATGATTATGAATATGTCTTGGCTGGCAAATTTGATAAAATATATGTAAATAATATAAAAGTTGAGGATGCTGAGTTCGTTTTATTAATTGTGAAGAAAATTACTGGAGATTTTCATGTTGGTAGACGAACTTTAAAATATAGTCCAAAAATAACTTATCAAGACTCTGAAATTAACGCTGAATGTTTTAAAAAAATCAAATCGGTTTTGGGTTTAAACAATAATAGCGCTTGGTTTGTTTACGATATTGAAGTAATAAATCAAGATGAATTACATTTCAGTGCCATAATTGCGGATAAAGATACTAATATGATATTCAAAGACGTTGATGAAAGAAAAAATTTTGTTTTTAAACTCATTCCTTTTGAAGAAATGAATAAAGAATCTCATAAGAAAAATGTATTAAAAATAAAAAAAATTGAAGAATTAACTTATGAAGATTTAATTTGTCTATTAAAATCTGAATATGAAAAGAGAAAAGATACTGGCATTAGATATTTTGGTATAAAATATGGTACCAATATAAGTAAAAATAATTATAATTTAACACAAATGATTAGAGATGCAGGATTGCCAGAATCTTATGCTACAGAACTTGGTAAAGGTATAAAATTATCCGATTTAGTCATACCAAATGATTTAATAGAGATTGAAGATAAAGAAGAATTGAAAAATTTATCTATAGAAGAAAAAATAATAAATCAATATAAGAAATCTGATTTTTCCGAAATGGAAAAAGAAATTCCAGATTTGTATAAGGAATTCGCTGATAAATTTTCACCTGAAGCATTATTTAAAATAAATGATAACGATTTACCTAGATATATGTTCTATTCTGAAGAAAGAAATCAAAATAATATGTGTTATTATATAGAAAAACATCCTAAAATGCTGAATTATTTTGGAAGAATTGGAGTTTATTCAGCTTATGTATATGGACTACATTATAATAACAATAAAAAATCCTGGGCAACAGGTTCTAGCACTAAACCAATTTTTATTGATTACAGCAAAGCAATAGAAAAAGCGAAAGAGATTAGGAAAAATTTAAGCGATGCTGTTGAAATAGTGAATAAATATCTTAATACTCAAGATATAGAAGATTATGCTCAAATATTGAAAGAGTTACTCGATACTTGTGGAAATTTTGTAACAAACCAATGGTTTGTAAAATATTTACATATGTTATTTCCTAATATGTTTACAACATATTACAGCGAACAATGGCAAAGATTTTTAATTTCAAAATGTGAATTGCAACAATTTGATAATATTTATCAAAGAAGTGGAGAGTTGGCATTGTTAGCTCAAAGAACTAAAATTGCAACAGCTGTTGTTTCCAAAATATTGTTTAATATGTTTGGCTATCCGCCTACTGAAAAGACTATTGATGAAATAAATGAAAAAAATACTAATTCTGTGGAGAGAAAAATAATGATGAAAAGATCGCCTAGAAATAGCAGTAAAAAATTTTCTTTTAATGTAATATTATATGGTGCACCAGGAACAGGTAAAACATATAAAACTGCTGAATATGCTGTAAATATTATTGAAAATAATACAAACTCACAACCTAGGGAAATAATAAGGCAAAAATATGATGAATATGTTGATAAAGGACAAATTGTTTTTACAACATTCCATCAAAATTATAGTTATGAAGATTTTATTCAAGGTTTAAGACCAAATACTGAAAATGGTAATTTAGTTTTACGACCTGAAGACGGATTATTTAAAAAAATTGCAGATAAAGCAAGAGAAGATTTAAATAATGATTATGTTATTATAATAGATGAAATAAATCGAGGCAATATATCTAAAATTTTTGGAGAATTAATTACACTTATTGAAGAAGATAAACGTTGGGGAGAAAAAGAACAATTATCAATAAAATTGCCAGCTAGTGAAGAATTATTTGTTGTTCCTAATAATTTATATATAATTGGAACGATGAATTCTGCAGATAAATCAATATCATTAATTGATACCGCTCTACGAAGAAGATTTGATTTTATAGAAGTTTATCCAAATTATGAAATAATCAAGGATACAACATTAAAAAAATTTTTATTGCAATTAAATACTGAGTTAAAAAAAGAATTAGATAGTTCAGATCTTCTCATTGGCCATTCATATTTCTTGGATAAAAAAGAAAATGATTTAGTCGATATTTTAAACAAAAATATTATACCGCTATTGTATGAATATCATTATGATGTAGAAAATAAAGTTAAAAATACTTTAAAGGAAGCTTTAAAAGGTATAGCTAATATTGAAATTATCGAAAATAAACAAGGTAGAATAAGGGTTCAAAATAAGGAAGATATTTAGTTAAATGAATTTAAATTATTATGAATACACTTGTATAAAAAATAGTAAATTGCCTGAATGTTGGCAAAGTCAAAATGCATTGATAGAGATGCAAAATTTTTTGCAGGAGAATTGGAAACAAAGATCAATATTTTATAATGATAAGGAAATTTCTAGTAAACAACAATTTCTTGATTTTGATGGACAAAAAAATATTTACACGAAAAATTATGTTGGAACAATTTCATTTAAAGGTCATCAATTAAATATCTTTCCTAGAGTATTTAAAACAAACAAGAATGATAACGATACTGATGATTTATCACTTAGCATGTTGATAAAAAACCTAGTTAATTGGATTGAGTTCTCTACTAAATTTGATTATCCATATATTAATCTAAAAACAGATTTTAGTCATACTAATGATTTACAAGAACTTTTCATTTCATTATACGTAAGATATGTTCAAGTTGCTTTAGAAAGATCGAGATTTTACAAATATGAAGAAAAAACAGAAGATTTATCAACAATTCGTGGAAGATTCAATCTAAAAGATTATTATTGCAACAAATACGCAAAAAGTAAATTTAATAAATTTTCTTGCACATATTCTACATTTGAATTCGATAATTTGTTGAACCAGATCATAAAATATACATTAAAATATATAAGTAAACTATCTAAAACAAATACAACAAACCAAAAAATTATTAGAAAAATATTGATGAGAATGAGTGATGTAAAAGATCAAAAATGTATTCCTTCAGATTGCGATAAGATAAAATTAAGTAGAATGCAAAATAATTATAGAATTATACTTAGTATGAGTAAAATATTCTTGATGAATAGTTCTAGTAATTATAACGTAGATAATAATGAATCATTTTGCTTTTTATTCCCTACAGAAGTGCTATACGAAGGTTTTATTGCTGGGTATTTACAACAAATATTATCTGAAGATGCAATTGTAAAAGTTCAGGATAAAGAAATTTTGTCTAATAAAGTATATTATGGTAATGAAGAAATAGATATAAATATAACTTTAAGGCCCGATATAGTTGTAAATCATAAAGAAAAAGGTATTTTTATTTTAGATACTAAATACAAAGAAACATCAACATTATATGATTTAGCACATAACAACAGATTATTAAATGAGGAAATTAAAAGTGGTGATATTTATCAAGTTTTAGTGTATGCAATAAAAAATGGAAGATCAGATGTTTATCTTTTATATCCACAATTTCGCAATGAAAATATAGAACTTACATCATTTGTTGTTGAAATCCCAATTATGTTAGATGGTAAAGAAAAGATTATTAATACTCATTTTGTAAGGTTACCTATAGTATTTGAGTTAAATGATAATAAAACTAAAGAAAATTTAACTAAGGTATTATTATCGTTATTTTAATATTTTGATTAAAATTATTTGATGTTAATTATATCTATTAATATTGATAATTTTAATTCTACAATTTGTTTGTTTAGCATATAAAAGTGTATTTCTTGTTCCGCTTGGTTTCCCGTTAAAACAAGCGATACAAACACTAGAATTATCAACTAGATATCTGTTTCTATCATTCATACACGTAGGTGTATATTTTTCTGAAATAATAATTATGTTATCACATTGTTTTAAAATCTGATTATACCGTATTTGTTGTTTAGGACTCCATTTTAATTCTTGTCCTAAACAAGGCACAACAGCAATTATTTGTATGTTGTGCTTTTTCTTTAATTTTAATAAAATTTCAGTTCCTATCATATCAAAACCCTCTGCCATACCACTTAAAAATGTTTTATAACCACATTTGATAGCATTTTCAAATATAATCTCTAAATCTTGTTTAAATTTAATACAAGATTCTTTTGTTTCATCATAACCCCATGGCAAAGATTTAGGTCTATGACCTGTAAGGCAAATTGTTTGTTCTCTTATCATAATATATCCTTTCTTTTATTATATGTCATCATATTAGGCAGTTGCAAGCATTTTGTCATCAAAATAGGCAATAATATCTGTAAAGAATTAACTTTACGGAGAAATTATGGTCGATTTTATAAAATTGGTTGAAAATATTTTGGAAGAGCAAGACAAAACTAAGCAAGATTTATTTGAAAATAAAGTTATATCGGAAAACACCTTTTTCAAATATAGACAACGCTATCCTAGTCTTAAAACTTTAATAAATATTGCGAATTATTTAAAAGTTTCATTAGATTATTTATTTGAGTTTACTAATGAGAACCATTTTGAAGAGTATAAAGAAGAAAATATAAAGTTTTATGAAAATTTAATTTTTTTTATTAATGCTAAGAAAATTTCGGCTAGACAATTTTGTAAAGATTTAGGTTATGCAAAAGACAATATTCTTCGTTGGAAAAATGGAATACAACCGACTTTTCAAAGATTGTTAGAGATAGCAAAATATTTTGGATGCTCTCTTGATGATTTGATTAAATAATAAAATAATATTATTAACAATTATATTAAAGTTTTACTTTATAATATATTTAATAATTTTAGGAGTTTATATGGAGAAAAATGTTAGGAATATAAAAGAACTAAACAGAATGGGAAAGAGTTGGTTCGTTCTTTATAAATATTATGAATTAGAAGATAAAAATGAATTAGGTTGGAAAAGATGTAAAACGGTACAAATGCGAAAAAATATTTATGAAAAGACTCGAGAATATCACTTAGAATGGTTGCATTATATTATTTCTGCAAATGAAAAAAAATTGGAAACTAATATGTTAAACACATCAGGTTTTGATGTAACCACAATGGCATGTATTATTTATGATAATTTGACTGATAAAAAACAAGGGCAATAAAAAAATATTAATAGCATAAAAATAGCTGAGAGTTTTGCTCTCGGCCATTTGTTTTAATTATTGTTTGCTATATATAATCTATCTGCAACTTTTATTGCTTTATGTGTAATTCCATTTATTGTTTGTTCTACATATTCAGGTTTGCCATCGGCTGTTGCTCGTAAAAGTAAGTG
>CALVJV010000032.1 GCA_944332395.1 uncultured Clostridia bacterium
CATTCTAAGGTTGGGGATTACGAAGTTGCTGGAACAAACTATCAAATTAGGGCTGCAGAACTTATTGATTATTCTGGTCAAGATATTAACAAACTTGTAACTGATTTAGAAAGCGAAAGGAACAAGGCTATTGCCAGATATTCTATTATTAGAACCGAAGGTAATTTGAATGCGATTTATGCAATTGATAATCAGTTATTCTCTATTCAAAAATATTTAATAATTACAGCATTTAGAGATTTTGTTAGTGAAAAAACTAGCAATTCCATTAATGTTACATTAAATGGAAGAAATTATCAGGTTTTATTAAAGTTATCTACAACTCAAATTGCTGAACTTGCTTTTGGTAATCAATTAAAAGAGATTGCTGGAGAGTTTTATTCCTCCGATTCAAACTTTTTGTATGTTAATCCAAATTATGGTGGATTAGTTAAGTTAGATATTAAAAATGGAGTTATTGCTGGATTTAATTCATCTTTTCTGGAGTTATCAAATTTTTTAAAAAATTTTGGTGATATGGCTTTTGAATTAAATAAATCAAATTTTGTTAATATTGGATATGGTAATGATGATTCTATTTATGCCGATTCATTTTATCAAATTTTTGCAGACTATATTTTTAATGATTTATTAGTTGCTTTTCCTAATATTGCAAAAGAAATTGGGTTGGTGGTTTTAAGTGATGAAAAGTTAAATTCATTGGATAAAAGTCAGTTATTATATCTTTTGGGATCATCGTCTAAATTGAATAGTAATTATAGATATAGTTTGGTTGATTGGAATGTTAAATCAATTGATAAAAAAGATAATAATTCTTTAGGTTTTGAGATTTCTATGTCTATTGCTCTTACTTATGGTTTTGAGTTGGATAACAATGGTAATATAAAAGATGGAACCGGCATTACCGAATTTTTATCAGGGACAATTACAAGCTCGGAACTTGGAATTAATTCTGTTAACTTTGAAAACAAAAGCCTTGCTCAATCATTAATTGAGTATTGGGGTTTTGAATTTGAGGAAAGTACAATTGGTTTTAAGTTTGATGTTTATTCCTATTCTAATGATGGGTTGGTGGGGTATTATTGCTTAATAGATGGTCTGCGTTATGAGTTAGAATGGGGGAATTATTTGAATATAGCCGATGATGGTTCTTTGATTTTTAATGCTGATCCTAATGAAAATAAAAATTCAGGCTGGATATTAAACTACATTAATGGGAAAAAATATCTTGCAAGTGGTGGTTTGAATGCAACAGCTGTGTATATTGGTGGAGAGCTTGTTGGAAAAACCTTGATAGATTATAGGCAAGATGCTCTTAATGGTGTTTATAATTTTGAAAAACGAGCTGGAGAATCAAATTTGAATTTAAGCGATAGATTTTTATCTATGTTTTATTTTCTTTGCAGTAACTATCAATTTAATAATAATGATACAACTTTAGAAACTGATAGTTTTGCAAAAAATATTGTTAAGACTTTGGCTAATGTAATGAACAGACCTGATGATGAATTAGTAGGCTTGGAGTATAGTACTGATTTTAATTCATATATCAAAAGTGAAAATAATGGTACTGTGTTTATTATTTGCACATATGATAGATCATTAGAAAAATATGTTCCGTTTTTGGTTGCAACTAATAACAGTTCTAAGCAGGATTTTTATTCAAGATATGTTGTAAATCCATATGGAAATGAAAAATTGTATTTTCCTGTTGTTGCTAGGGGGATTATTGATGAAAATGGTAATCCAACTTCAATTATGTTAGATGATAATGATGATATCGTTTTTTATAGAGATGATATATACATTGTTAATGCTTCAAAAGTTGGAATTAGTATGTATTATCAAAGTATCGAAGACGTTAAGGTTAAGGGTTCGGTTGTATCATCAATTGTAAATGGAATTACCAAATTGTTTTCGGGAAAAACGCTTACTGAAATGATTATTGAAAAAATTCCAAGGCTTTCTGCTGATACTACTTTAAACTTTGCTTATGGAAGTAGAACTATGAATGTTGCCGTTGTTGACAATGGATATATTCCTATGAGCTATAATTTTTCGGTTCTTGGCATTGATAGTTTTTATTCAGTAGAGAATTTGAATATTATTATTCTTATAATGGCGACAATTATGCTCGTTATGGCTTTGTTTTATGCGGTTTGGGGTCTTATTCAAAGAATTCTTGATATCGTTGTATTGTTTGTTATTGCGCCTCCAATCATTGCAACATTGCCTCTTGATTCTTCTCAAGAAGGAATTGATGAAGGACGTGGGTTTGCCGCGTGGCGAGATAAAATTATTGCCGCCGTTTTGTCTGCATTTGGAATAATTATCGGACTTAATGCTTTCTTTTTGTTTGTCCCTTATATAAATAATCTTGAGTTCTTTGAACCAGGATCTTATGGGGCAGAAAGAGTGATGCAGATAAGTTTTATGAGACATTTCGCAGATATTAATTTTGTTAATTATTTGTTTAGAATCTTATTCCTTTTGGCCGCTATTGGATTGATTAGAAGAATGCCCAGACTTTTTGCACCTTTAATTAATCCTACTTCAGAGGGTGGTATTGATATTTTTTCGCGGGGAGAAAAAACATTTAGAAGTGTTCAGGCCGTTTCTAATGTTGTTAAAGACCATATTAGTGGACAATATGCTATTGATAAAGTGAAGAGGGTTGCTGGGACAGCGAAAAACTTTATTCCAGGAAAAGAATTATTAAAAAAGCCAATTTCTGTTTTTCGAAAAGCTAATGACAAAATTATGGCAAAGGTACTGGAAGTTGCGGCTATTTCTAAAGGAGTTCCTCCTGATTTAGCAAAAAAAGCCGCAAAGGAACTAATAGCGGTTAAGGCAGATATAAGGGCTACAAAAGAAAAGCAAGAGGCCAAGGAACAAAAGGAACTTGCGGCTCGTGAAAAAGCAAGAGATAAGTGGGAATCAACTATGGACTATTATTACAAAGATGACAGGTTGCGAAAGGCGGAGAAAAAAGAGCGAGATGCGTTTAGAAAAAGAAGGAAGAAAAAGAAAAAATAATGTTTGGAGTTGTATAGTTAATGTTTGGATTTTTGGTTAAAATGTTTGGTGTGTGTTCGGCTTTTTCGGTTGATGCAATGAGCTCAACTGATAGGGCTTTGCTTGCTTCCGAAAATCCTGATTTTTGGGAAACTTTAGGCATGGTTTTTGCTAGTTTATTTAGAAAAATCGGAAATTGGTTTCTTGATCTTTTATTTACTCTAATTTTTGTTGTATCTAGATTTGTTTTGAATATTGTTGAATTTCTTACGGTTGCAGTAAAAGAACTTGCTGGGCAAAATGCAATTTCTGATTTGGCTAACTTAAAAAATGCGTCGCAGGCTGATATGGTGTTTAGATTTATATTTGATAGCACTATTCTTAATATATTTAAATCAATTTTAGCATTAAGTGTTGTATTGATAATTGTTTTTGCTATTGTTGCTATAATAAAAAATGAATATGATGCATTTTTGGGTGGGGAAGAAAACAACAGCAAGCGCCAAGTTGTGGTGAAAATGTTGACTTCTGTTTTTTTGATCGTGATTGTTCCTTTTATAGCATTTGCCGGTATTTTATTGTCTAATGCGGTTTTAAAAAGTGTGGATAATGCACTTGGTCAGGCTTCTGATAATTCAAGCATTGCTACAGAAGTTTTTATAGCATCTTCTTATTCCTCAAATAGATATAGATTATATGCCGACTCTAACGAAAGAATACCAATCTTATTTGATTTTAAGTCGGTTGATAAGGTTGACTTTAAATTACCCGAAGGTGGACAATCTTATTCGGAAATGTCTTCGGCAATGGAAGCCTTTTTGAATAAAGGGGTTTGGACGAGAGGCTTAACGACTTGGTTGCAGTTTTATAATGAACAATTCTTTACTTTTGAAGATATTGATTCAACAGAAATTGAAGTCGAAGAATTAGGAACTATTTCTTGGTATGATTTTTTTGATAAAAATTTGCAAATTAATAAAGCTGAATATTATGTCATGGCCGATTTGGTTGATCATCTAATTAGGACCAGAAATAATGTTTATATTGTAAATGTGTTTTCGCTTGCCGAACAAGTTGGATTGAATAATGGTGTTGATGGCGGGACTTCTCCATTTTATGGGTATGATAGAGATGGGAAGCAGACAACACAAATTGATGACGCTGTAACTATAAAATTTAGAGTGTATTATAATGATGATTTGGTTGAAAAAATTCCTGGTATGAAAATTGAAAATAATAGATATTTCTTGGAATATACATCTAACAACACTCATGATGAAGCCCAGGGAGCTTTATATGTGTTTTGCTCCGGAGAGTGGATGCAAAGCGATGATGGAACAAAGTCGTTTGTTTATACTCCCTTATTAAATAACGATAAGGCTGTTAATAACTTTAGTGGTAAATTTTATTCGAACTATCTTGATCCTAATCAAGTTGTCGTTGCTAGGGGCTGTTTTGATGAAGATGGATATCCAACGGCAATTCGTGAAAATAATGGGCAGATTGAATTTTATCGTGATTTGGTTGTTGCACCTTCTTTATTTGATCTTTTGCCACAAATCACATACGAAGACAAAGATGGAAAATTTAACCTTGCAGGTGGTGTTTCTACTATTATTGAAGGTATAATTGGTTTGGATTTGTCTGAACTAATTCCGAAAGTTTATTTTAGAGACGATGCTTGGAATTTTTTTACTAAAAGGACGGTGGTTGCTGTTGCTCTTGATAGTAATGTTTTTGCACTTGATTATAATTTTTCGCAAGGGGTACCTTTATTTGCCGTTCAAGATGTTGGAGAAATGAATATTCTTGTGCTTGTGTTTGCGTCGTTGCTATTATGTTGGATTTTGGCAAAAGCTGTATTTGGATTGATTTCAAGAATTTTTGATTTGGTTATGCTTTTTATTGCATATCCAGCGGTTGCAGCGACGATGCCGTTAGATCAGGGAAAAAGATTTTCGCAGTGGACAAGTAATTTTGTTGGTAAAGTTCTTGGGGCTTATGGTATTTTAATTGGCATTAATTTTGTATTTATTCTTCTTCCTGTGATTGCAGGAATGAACACTTTCTTTTCAAGGGAGTTTATTGCGAATAATATTAAGCCAACAACATTAAGTGTTGAGACAGTTACTAATTTATTTAATTTGTGGGTTTGGCTTATGTTTTACCTTGTTGCATTTGTTTTCTTGGGTAGAGCATCTTCTATTGTTTCAAACCTAATTGGGAGTTCTTCCGATTTGATGAATGATGGTGAAGAGGTAATGGGTGACATTAAAAAGCTGATACATACTACAGCTGGTATAATTTCAGGAAAAACTTTAATAGAAGGTGCAAAAAAATTAGCAGGTGATGTTGCTGGGTTTGTTCCCGGTTCGGCAGTCGTTAGGACATTGGTTGGTAAAGAAGCTAGAAAAAAGCGCAAAACATTAAAAGAGCTTAAAGCTAGAAAAAATGCGTTGATTGCAAATTTAAAAACAGGCAATGCGAGCAATTTAAAGTCAATGTTAAAAAAGAAGTAATTTTTAATTCCTCTTTTGTTTGGTGCATTCTGTTTGTTTTATTTTTAAAATTATTATAAAATATTATATAGGAGGAGAATAGTGATGGGGGAAAAAGTTAGAGTAGGTATTAATGGTTTTGGCCGAATTGGTAGTTTGTTATTACGAGCTAGTTTTGAAGATAATAAAGCTGTTCAGATTGTTGCAATTAATGATCCTTTTTTGACAATTGATTATGCTGCTTATTTTATTAAATTTGATAGCGTCCATGGCAAATTTAATGGCAAGGTTCAAATAGACGGAGATTGTTTGGTTGTTAATGGAAACAGAATAAGATTTTTTGCTGAAAAAGAACCAAATCTAGTGCCTTGGAATGAGGTGGGTGCTGAATATATCGCAGAAGCTACAGGAAAGTTTACGAGGGCAGAAGACGCTGCTTTGCATTTGAAGGCTGGTGCAAAGAAAGTTGTTATTACTGCACCTGGGAAGGGAACTCCAGCTTTTGTTTTTGGAGTTAATCATAATGAATACAAATCGTCAATGAATGTTGTATCAAATGCTAGTTGTACAACTAATTGTTTAGCGCCACTTGCTAAAGTTATTGATGATACTTATGGAATAGAAGAAGGATTAATGACAACAGTTCATTCTTTGACAGCAACTCAACTTACTGTCGATGGGGCTAGTAGAAAAGATTGGAGAGGTGGTAGGGCCGCTGGTGTTAATATTATTCCTTCATCAACTGGAGCCGCAAAGATGGTGGGTGAGGTTATTCCTCACTTGCGTGGGAAATTAACTGGCATGAGTTTTAGGGTTCCGACAGTTGATGTTTCTGTTGTTGATTTGACAGTTAGGTTAAAAAAGGCTACTACTTATGAGCATATTAAACAAACAATGCTTAAGGCTAGCAAAGGTAAATATAAAAAGATAATTGGCTACACTGATGAACCAGTTGTTTCTTCTGATATGATTCATCAAGTTTGTACTTGTATTTTTGATGCTAATGCAGGTATTATGCTTAATCCTAATTTTGTAAAACTTGTTGCTTGGTATGATAATGAATGGGGATATTCGTGTAAAGTTTTAAACTTAATTGAACACATGGCGCATGTTGACGGGGTAATTTAAAAATTCGGGGGATATTATGGCTAGGCTGTGTCCTTATTGTGGTAAGTTATTAAAAAAAAGTGAAAAAGTTTGTCCAGCATGTGGAAAAGAAATATACCGCAAAAACGATAGAGAAGAATTGTTGGATCTAAAGGCTATTCGTCAAGAAAGAAATAGGAGAATTGACGAAAAGGTTGTTATTGGTGAAAATGTTTCAGCAGCTAAAAAAGAGCAACTTGAAAATCAAAGAAAATTTGCCCAAGATGAAGAACAAAGTATTTCTAAATCTTCTGAAATGAGTAAATCAAAATTAAAGAAGTTAGAAAAAGATAGAAAAACCTCTATAAAAAAGAAACAAAAAAAACAAAGAGTTCATCCAAAGCCAGAACTTTTTGCAGTGAGTAAAAACAGTGATGGCTCTTTATCTGTAAATGTGTCTGATGTGTCTTTTTTTCACGAAGATGAACAACCCAAAATGGCTCCAAAGAAACATGATATTCCAGAAAAACTAAAATGGTATGACATTGCTAGATGGGCAGATAGAATGCTTGCAAGGCGTAAAGTAAAAAAAGTGGCAAACAAAGCAGCTACAGAAATGCCTCCTGAAGTTAGTAAAGCGACTTTGCTTGTTTTATGTATTTTCTTTGGATATTTTGGCGCACACAACTTTTATGCAAAAAATTGGCTGCGTGGGTGTGTTGTTTTGGGCTGTTTTTTAATTTCTGTTATTGTTTTATCTATTAATGTTCTACAAAAAGCTGTTGGTGTTTCTTTGGGTGGTGGTTTAGGGTTGGTTTTTTTGTTGTGCTGGTTCCTTGATATTTTTAGAATTATATTTAACAAATATAGGTATAATTCAAGTAAAGTTAAATTTATTAATACTTTGGATTTTAAAACAAGAGCTATTTTGGGTAATAAATATATAAAAAAAGAAATTGAGGAAAACGCGTTGTATGAACAACAAAAAAATCAATAAAATTGTTGTCGGTATGTCTGGTGGCGTTGATAGCTCTATTGCAGCGCTTTTACTTGTTAAGCAAAATTATGATGTTGTTGGTTTGTTTATGAAAAACTGGGACGACAATTTGCCAGATAATTCTTGCCCTGCAGAACAAGATTGGAAAGATGCTACCAGAGTCGCAACTAAAATTGGGATACCTTGCTTTTCTGTTGATTTTTCAAAAGAATATTGGGATAGAGTTTTTACTTATTTTTTAAATGAATTAAAAGCTGGTAGAACACCGAATCCTGATGTATTGTGCAATAAAGAAATTAAGTTTGGACCATTTATTGAATTTGCAAAGTCTTTGGGTGCTGATAAAATCGCTACCGGTCATTATGCGAGAGTTGAAGAAAGAAACGGAAAATTTTTGTTAAGAAAGGCTGTTGATTTGTCTAAAGATCAAAGTTATTTTTTAAACCAGCTTTCGCAGAAGCAACTTGGCTGGGTTGTTTTTCCATTGGGCGAAATAAATAAAGTGGACGTTAGGAAAATTGCAAAAGAAAATGGCCTTGTTACTGCAGAAAAAAAGGATAGTACTGGTATTTGTTTTATTGGAGAGCGAAATTTTAAAAATTTCTTAAAAAATTATCTTCCAGCAATGCCTGGGAATATTATTGATATAAAATCTAAAAAAACACTTGGAAAACATGAGGGTTTGATGTATTATACTCTTGGGCAACGACGTGGTTTGGGCATTGGTGGGCAGAAAGATGGAAATGGCGAAAGTTTTTTTGTTGTTGGCAAAGATCTAAAGACAAACTCACTTTTTGTTACACAAGGAGAAGAATCTTTTTTGTTTTCTTCTGGATTATTTGCTAGTCACATGAATTGGATTCCTCAAATGCCTAATGAAAAAAATTTTGAATGTTTTGCTAAATTTAGATATAGGCAGGAGGATCAAGCCGTTGCAGTTGAGATTTTAGATAGTTTGCACATCAAAGTTGTATTTAAAGTTAAACAACGTGCAATTACCCCAGGACAGTTTGTTGTTTTGTATGATAGCTTGGGATATGTGCTTGGTGGCGGAGTTATTGATGAGGTGATAGAATGAGAAAAAGAATTAGATTATTGACAGGAGATAGACCAACAGGTTCGTTGCATGTTGGCCATTATGCCGGTTCAATAAAAAATAGATTAGAATTACAAAATTCTGGGAAATATGATTGTTTTGTTTTTATTGCTGATATGCAAGCGTTAACTGATAATGCTTTTAATCCACGAAAGGTTAGGGATAGTGTTAAGGAACTTATGCTCGATTATTTGGCGGTGGGTTTGGATCCAAAAAAATGTACTCTGTTTGTGCAGTCTGGAATTCCTGAACTAGCCGAAATTTGTATGTATTACATGAATTTAGTTACCGTTGCGCGTTTGCAAAGGAATCCTACTGTAAAAGATGAGATTAAACAACACAATTTTGAAAAATCCGTACCAGCGGGATTTTTGGTTTATCCTGTGTCTCAGGCGGCAGATATTACTGCATTTGATGCTGAGATTGTGCCTGTGGGAGAAGACCAAATGCCAGTTATTGAACAGACCAGAGAAATTGTTCATGCCTTTAATAGAATTTATGGTGATGTTTTGGTTATGCCTAGGGGAGTTATGCCAGAAAATATACTTGCAAGACGGGTTCCTGGCATTGACGGACAGGCAAAAATGGGTAAGTCAATTGGTAATTGCATTTATCTTAAAGACGATGCAGATACAGTTAGAAAAAAAATTATGAGTATGTATACAGACCCTAACCATATTAGAGTAGAAGATCCTGGTGATACTAAAAATAATGTCGTATTTAAATATCTGGAAATATTTGGTAGAGACCAGAAAAAAGTTGCGGAAATGAAAGCCCATTATCAGAGAGGTGGACTTGGTGATGTCGTAGTAAAAAAATACTTAATTGAAGAAATGGAAGCGTTTTTGGCACCGATAAGAGCACGTCGCCAAGAGTATGAAAAAGATATGGACAAGGTGTATAAAATTTTTGAAGAAGGAACTAAACGCGCACGCAAGATTGCGAAGCAGACTTTGAAAAGAATTAGAAAGGCTGTTGGCGTTGAATATTTTAAAGGAGAAGAAGAATGAAAAATTATTTTATAATTCACGGAACAAGTGCAAGTCAGTATAATAATTGGTTTCCTTGGTTGTATGAAAAATTAACAGAAAAAGGAGAAGAATGTATTGTTCCTCAATTCCCAATTAATGAACATCAATCATACAAAACCTGGAAGACAATTTTGAGAGGGTATTTTGATGCTGGCATTATAAATGAGGATACTATTTTTGTATGCCATAGCCTTGGTTGTATTTTTATTACGCGTTTCGTTGTTGAAATGAGAATAAAGATATCTGGTATTATTTCTGTTTGTGGATTTAATTCAGAAACATTAAGAGAAGAATTTAATGTTTTGAATGAGTCTTTTTTAACAAAAGATAAGGTTTTGGCAAAGATTTCTAATTTTGTTAAATTTTATCATTGCATTTATTCTGATAATGATCCATATTTAAAATTTGAAGATTTGATGCATTTTGCAAAAATCGTTAATGCAAAGGTTCATGAAATTGAAAATTCTGGACATATTAATTCTGAAGCTGGATTTAATGAATTTCCATTTATTTGGGAATTATTGGACAAAATTAATACTATAGTTTGAGATTTAAAATGACATTACTACAAAAAGAAAAACTTATTGCTAGAAAAAAAGAGATTGAATTTAAAATTGAACAGATGCGCAAACGTAGATTAATTGGCATGGACGATGATTTTGCTGAGGATATCGTTGAGGATTTGTATAGAGAACTCTTAGAAATTGAAAAATTTTTAGCAAAAAGTTAGCCTTATATATTTTTTTCTTTATTCAAATTGTTTGTCTGAAACTAAGGATAATTTCTTGATTTTTTTATTCGTATCTTTATAATTTATAGTGTAGGAGAAATTTATGAAAAACAAGGCGATAACACCAAGAGACGTTGACTTCGCAAAATGGTACACTGACGTTATTAGAGCTGCAAAACTTGCAGATTATTCTTCTGTAAAAGGGTTTATTGTTTTTGAACCCAATGGATATGCCATTTGGGAGAATATGCAGAAGATTTTGGACGATAAATTTAAAGAACTTGGGCATCAAAATGTTTGCATGCCTGTGCTTATTCCGGAATCGTTGTTGATGAAAGAAGCTGAGCTTATTGAAGGCTTTGCACCCGAAGGTGCTTGGATTTCTAAAGCTGGTGGAAAAGATCTTGAAGAAAGATTGATGTTAAGGCCTACTTCAGAAACTTTATTTTCTGATTATTATGCATCGCATTTGCAATCTTATAGAGATTTGCCTAAGCTTTATAATCAATGGTGTAATGTTATTAGATGGGAGATGGAAACCAAGCCGTTTTTGAGGAGTCGAGAGTTTTTGTGGCAAGAAGGACATACCTTGCATGAAACAAAAGAGGAAGCATTAAGCGAAACATTGCAAATGTTGGGTGTTTATCGTTGGTTTTTTGAAGAAATTTTGGCTATTCCTGTTTTAACGGGCAGAAAAACAGAAAAGGAAAAATTTGCTGGCGCGGAAATTACTTATACTATTGAAAGTTTGATGTATAATGGTTTTTCTTTGCAAAGCGGCACTAGCCATTTCTTTGGACAAAAGTTTGCAAAAGCTTATGATATTAAGTTTTTATCGAGAGATAATACATTAGAATATCCTTGGCAGACAAGTTGGGGCGTATCTACACGAATGATTGGTGCTGTTATTATGGTTCATGGAGACGATAATGGTCTTGTTCTTCCTCCGAACATTGCACCAAGACAAGTGGTGGTAGTTCCAATTGGGAATGAAGAAAAAGTAGTGGAGACGACAAACAAATTGCTTTCTTTATTGAAAGATGCTGGAATTAGATGCTTTGCAGATTTTTCACAAAAATCGGCTGGATTTAAATTTGCAGAACATGAAGTAAATGGTATTCCTTTGCGAATAGAAATTGGAAATAGAGATTTGGAAAAAAATATAATCACATTTGCTAGGAGAGATACTCGAGAAAAGATTAATGTTTCTTTAGACCATGATTTAATTGCTGAAGTTAAAAAATATCTTAAAGATATACAAAACAATATGTTTGAAACAGCTAAAAAGCGTAATGAACAAAAAACCTATATTTGCGATAATCTTGATCAGGTTAAAACAATTATGCAAAATAATCCCGGCTATGTTAAAGCCCTTTGGTGTGGAGATGAGGCTTGCGAATTGAAAATGAAAGAGATTAGAGGAACAAAAGCCAGATGTATTGATGAAAAACACAAAGTTGACAAAAATGGGAAATGTGTTGTTTGTGGTAGGCATGCTAAATACATGGTTGTTTGGGGTGTTCAATATTAAAGGAGTTTTTTATGAAAATTGAATTACTTAAGGAAGAAGAAATTTTGCCTATTTTAGCATCTGAATATAAGAAAGATTTTCCGAATAGAAAGAGCAAATCTAAACGTGAAGTCTTGAGAATTATTAAGCTCAACACTTATTCTGGTTGGGGTATTTACGAAAATGGAAAGAGGATTGGCTATTTTTTTGGTTATTTAGATGAGAAAAATAAAACATTGTTGTTTGATCATTTTGCAATACAGGAAAATATTAGGGGACTCGGTCTTGGAACAAAGGCGCTAGAATTGTTGTTGCAATGCGAATGCTTTAAAAATGTGGATGTGTTTGTTGGAGAGGCGGAAGATCCAAAATATGCAAAGACAACTGCGGCAAGGGATTTGGCAAAAAGGCTTTTGTCGTTTTATGCTAGGCACGACTTTTTTGAGACAGGAGTTTGCGTTGAGATTCTTGGTTCGAACTATTTGTTGGTTAGAATGGTTAGACAGGAGTCTTTTGCGTTGCCTGGAAACGAGTTTGCTGAATATATGTCTAATTTTTATAAATCTGTATATGGGAAAAATGCAAAATATATTAAATTGAAGCTAATTTAAAACGACGAAAATTTGTGTTTTTTTGATTTTTTGTCTTTATTTTTTAAACTTGAAAATTTTGTAAAAATTTTTAATTTTTTTTAAAAAAAGTGTTGACATTGTTTTTTTACTATGGTAATATAATTTCGCTGTTCTCAAGATGAGTCAGCGATTGAACTTTGACAACTACATATTTGATTGAACAGGTTTATTTTTGATAATCAAAAATTA
>CALVJV010000033.1 GCA_944332395.1 uncultured Clostridia bacterium
ACAATTTCCTAGCATTTCAATTACATTAACCGTCATAGCATTCCCAGCTTGCATTAAAAGATGTCTATCATTTACTTCTTCTTTTACTCTATCAGCATAGTCTTTTGGAAATCCTTGCAACATTAAAGCTTCATATCCTGTTAGTTGATATATTTTATTATCAAACACATAATATATACCATCTCTTTGAGCTCTTAATGTTGGAACTTTACCATCATATATTCTTAAGTCATTCATTCTTGTATCCAACACTTTACCATTCATCCTACTCAAATCTTCAACCGTATATTTGCCTGCGTTAGTTGGATTAACTAAATATCTTTTTAATATATCTAAATTCAAGGTAGAAATTGGAACTCTATCAATAAGATAATCTTCAAGTTTCGGCATTGGCATATCTTCAGGCCAAACAAAATCACTAATATTATTAACTTTATCTTTTCTTATTCCAACAAAATAAACTCTTTGTCTCATTTGTGGAACTCCACAATTTAAGCTTGTAATAACTTTATATGTTGTAGAATAACCAGATTCTTCTAATTCTTCAATTATTTTTTTAATTGTTTGTCCATTATCGTGTCTAACCAAACCTTTCACGTTTTCTAAAATAAAACACTTTGGCCTTTTTTCTCTTAATATTCTTGAAAGATGAAATATTATTTGGCCTCTATCATCACTAAATCCGGCCTGTCTACCAATAACAGAAAAGGTCTGACAAGGAAAACCAGCAATTAACAAATCAAAATCAGGTAAGTTATCTTGGCCTAATTTTTTCAAATTGCCATAATTTTTATCTTCCGTTTGGTGTAATAACCTATAAGAACAATCGGCTAATCTGCTTGTATCAGAATGACCAACACATTTTAGTCCACATCTTTCTAATCCAAGCCGACCTGCACCAATACCCGAACAAAAATCAAAAAATGTCTTTATCATCAGCTTCTCCTATAATATACAACTATTATAACATACACTTTTTTAAAAAGCGTCAAAATGCAAAAGAAAAAACAACAAAATTTAAATTTGTTTATTTTCTTTAGTTTTATAAAAATTTTATGTAACCTTAATTGAAAAGTTAGTTTCGTATGTTATAATGTCTATATTGATAAAAACTGCAGTAATTTATAAATCACAGGAGAATAAAATGAACGAATATAAAACCATAGAAAAAGAATTGCTTGGGATTGGGCAAGCTAAAATGCAGGATATTGTTTTTCAAATTATGGATAAACGATACAAACCTACAAATATAGTAAATCTAGGAAGTGCAAGTGGAGTTCAAACCACAAGATATGGAACCCCAGACGTCTTTCTTCAATTATCCAATGGAAATTATATTTTTGTTGAAGTTACCATTCAAAAAAATGGATTATTAAATAAAATAAAATCAGATATAGAAAAATGTAAAGAAAATGCTAAGAAACTTCTAGAAGAAAATGCAAATATTGAAAAGGTAATATTTGCATGTGTTGGGAAAATAGAAACTTATGAATTGCAAGAATGTCAAAATTTATGTAAAGAGTTTTGTATTAATTCTAATACTCCTTTTGAATTTTTAGGCTTAGATAAACTAAGCACTCTACTATTACATACATATCAATCAGTTGCGGTATCTGAACTGAATATAAAATTTACATACGAAATTATTGAAACTTTAGATGAATATTTACAAAACGATAAATATGATGTTTCTCAACAACATGAATTTTTGTTTAGAAAAAATGAATTGTGCGAAATACAAAATAAACTTCTTGAAAAAAATATTGTTTTACTTTATGGGCCTGCAGGATGTGGCAAAACGAGGTTATGTATACATTTAGCTCAAAAACTTAAAATTAGTAACCAAATAAATGAAATTTATTATATCAAAAATGCTTTTAGCAATTTCTTTGAAGCAATATGTAATGTTGTAGAACAAAATAATGTGGCGATTATTTTAGATGATGTTAATCGCTTACCATTTATAAAAGATTTTATAATATATGCTCAAAAACATAAGAATGTTTATATACTAGCGACCGTTAGAGATTATGCTAAAGACACAATAGCTGTGGATTTAAAAAATAATAATTTAGATAAATTATTAGAATTTATACCAATTAGTCCATTATCCAAAGAAGAACAAGAAAAAGTTTTAAAAACGATAATACCAGGTGCTAGTTATGATATATTAGTTTCTATTCAAAATATCGCACATGAAAATCTAAGATTTGCTATAATGATGGCAGAAGTTTTAAAAAATCATGGATATTTGCCAACAAAAATGAAAGAACTAATGGAGTATCACTTTAATAGTGTTAATACTGATTTAGAAAATGCTATCACTAAGGGTGATAATATAAATTATTTAAAATCACTTGTTGTATTAGCTTTTTTCCATCGAATTGTTATGGAAGACGGAGATAATAACTGGGAATCTATAAAAGTTGCTTTAAATCAAATAGGAATATCGTGCGATATTTTCCATGATGCAATTGCATATTGGGATGTGCAAGAAGTTGTGAATTTATCATATGAAGGGAAAGTGTGCGAAATTGGTGATCAAATATTGTCAACATATTTATTTTATAAATTAGTTATTGAAGATAAGCAAATATCATTAGCCACAATATTTAAATTATTTTTTCCTAAATATCGTAAATGTTTTATTGACATGTTTAACTCAGTTTTACCTGCATATGGATATCAAGATGACCTAATAAGACAACCTTTAGAAAAGCTATGGAATGAATATTATAAAATTATAAATAATAACGAAACAATTCAATTTGTATCAGTTTTCTTCGTATTACTTCCTTTAGAATCTTTAGAATATATCAAAGGACAAGGTATTCCATTAAGACAAGACTTCATAAATATTCTATGTAACTATGAATCAAGCGATTATCATAATATAGCAATTGACTTATTATTTAACCACATAGATAATTATTCAATTGAAGAAAATATAATTACAAACTTAATTGAATCTTTTTCTGTTAGAAGAGATTCGTTTGATAATCAATTTGTTAGTCAAAAATATTTTCTGAACAAATTATTAGATAGAATCGTAAATAATGATGTTTGTAGAAAAATATTTTTAGGATTATCTAAAAAAATGTTGAGCTTTTCTTTTCATACAACTGAATTAAATAAAAATTCTATGGTTTGTTTTACTATTGAAGCACAACCTTATAAATATTTATTAGAAACACGAACTCTTGTATGGAAAGGTTTGAAAATTTTATATGAAAATTGCTTTTATAAAGATTTAAGGCAATTATTAGAATATTTTCGCTACTTTCCTAATAGCGAAAAAAGTGGTAAGTTAAAGGCTTTTTTTGATAATGACAAAAAGGCAATTTTACCATTTGTAAATAGTCAATTAAACAATCAACTTACCTTTGAGCAAATGATAATATTAAATAACATGTTAGAATGTTGTTGTTCGGATAGAAATGATGAATATAAAAATATTTTAAATCAACTAAAAGAAAAATCTATTGAATTTAAAATATACAATGAAGCATTCTCTAGAAGAAAAGAAAATTTTGACTGGCGCTCAAGAACTAGTAAATATGATAATGTTTTTAATCTAATCAATATACCTGAAGATTTCCATTCATATATAATTGCATTACAATCACTTGAATGCAGTCATGATGTAATTTCTTATGCAGTAAATGCATATTTTAGGTATGTAAACAAAAATTTACCCTCTTATTTTGAAGAATATTTAAAAAAGTTTATTGTTGAATTTAGCTATTTAGACATTAACTGTGGAGAAATAGCTAATATTATTTCTTATAATGATAAAACAATCGAATTTATAGATTTCATTCTAACGTCTTCAATGATAAATAAAAATATTATGATATTAGAATTACTTAAAAACCTAAAATGCAAAGATATATCATTACAACTTTATAACTTATGCTTAAAAACTTTTAAAAATGAATATTGCGTTAAGAACGAAACAAATAGTGTATTATATGTAAGTGAATTTATTGAATTTGAAAAATTTCAATCTGGTTTTATTCTCAAAATATTTAAATTTATTTTAGAATCTAACAATAAAAACCTTAATAAATATAGAATAATAGATGACTTCTTTATTGAAATGAAAATAAATGAATGGACTTATAAAGATTTGCAAATAGAAAAAATAGAATCATTTTTTGGAGAAGAATTAAAGTCTGTATATTATGAAATGTTCTTTATATTAATAAAGAAAAATATTTTGCATACATCAGATAAATTTATTCATTATTTAGCCGAAAAAGATATTGAATATTTGTATAGATATTATGATTTATTTTTTATTCACGAAGAATATTTTTCTTCAAATTATTTAGACATAGATGTCTTAAAACAACTACCAAATATAGCAAATAATTTACTTGTTATATATGACAGAAGTAAAAAAATTAGTAAATATTCATTCCCTATTTATGCTATCGAAAAGATAATGTCAAACAATCTAAATGATGAAAGTTTTCTAGATTTTTCACAAATTTTTATTGATAAATATATTTCAGAAAAAAAAGATTTGCAATATATGTCTACTTATGTTTCATCATTAAAAAGCAAATGGCAATTAATCTATGTTCAAACTTTGATATCAAAAAATGTAGATATTGAAATTTTTAAAGATTTAGATATATTTGGGCATCCATTAATCTGGTCTGGTAGCGATGTATTAATATATGAAAAAATGATTGAAATCGTTGATGCTTTTTTAGCATCCACAATCATAACGGCTGAAAACCTTTCTTATATTACAAATATAAAAGAGAGAAAGAATAAATACATAGAATATAAAAAGAAGGCAAGATTAAGAGAGTTGTCTGATTACAGATTTTTTGCTTAACTTAAATTATCATAATATCGAAAATAGAAATCGAGGTACATTATGAGAGAAATAACAGTTTTCCACATGGAACCAGAATATCTCTTGGGAGATTTAAACAATTTGATTACATTGAAGAAAAAAATAGCTACAGATTCTATATTATTAGAAAAAATTAAAAAAGATTATAATCAAAACAAAAAACAATATAAAAACGAATATTTTACTGCAAAGATTAATCATATGAGTAATAAATGTCTTTATTATTGGTTATACATTAAAAGATATTTTGACCAAGCTATTTATACAGACAGTACAACTTTCCCTGATTATCAAAAAGAAGAAATGAAAAAAAATGGATGGATGTTTCCACAAGCTTTTATTCATTCACGCATTACAACATCGGGCGGTGTTAAAATATCAACTGAAGAATTGTATATTAGATATTTTGATAAATATTTTGATAATTTGTTTAATATCAATATCGGAGAAAAAGACTCTCGAATACACAGATATTATCAACAAGCAATCTTTAATTACAAAAATAAATGTTATTATTCTTGTGCTGTATCGCTATTCCCAATAATTGAATCATATCATCAATTCATGAACAATTTTAATGAAAATCGATTTTATAAAATAAAAGAAAATTTAGAAAATTTAGAAAATAAAATTGAAAACGTTCATCAAATTTATAATATTAAAATATCTTACTATATAAATATAGTAAAGCAATTCAATGACTTAGCAAAAAATCATTATTTCAATATATCTTTAGATAGAACAACAGAACCAAATATTATAAATAGAAATCGAATTATGCATGGCTTATTTACAAGAGAAATTAGTCAGAAAGATTGTTTGCAACTTTTTTGCGTTATTTCAAATATGATTGTAATTAAAAATATAATTGAAGCGAATAATAAATTAAATCATGTTTCTGAAGAATTAAAAGCATTAAAAAGTTTATTAAACAAACAACAATCATAGTTGTATTAGTAATTAACATTATATTTTAAATAAGTTTAACATATTTTTATATTTAAATTTACTAAGTTTTTATAAATGAAAAGTTCAATTTGGATAGTGTTGGTGCCGCCAAAAAATTGTCGTTTGAACTCAAACGGCAATTTTTTATTGTCTGCGTCTGAAATCTCTATTTCTCTCTTATAAATCGTCGTTCCATTGTCATTATTATTGTCATCATCATTGTCATTTGGGCGGCTATATATTTCTTCTGCTTG
>CALVJV010000034.1 GCA_944332395.1 uncultured Clostridia bacterium
CTTCCAAGCTGGTTGCGAGGGTCCGATTCCCTTCACCTGCTCCACTGTGCTTCCATAGCTCAGCTGGATAGAGCAATGCCCTTCTAAGGCAGAGGTCGAAGGTTCGAATCCTTCTGGGAGCACCACACAAAATTTATGGTGGTCGTAGTTCAGTTGGCAGAACGCCAGATTGTGGCTCTGGAGGTCAAGGGTTCGATCCCCTTCGATCACCCCAGATTTTAACTTTAGTCTTTTGACTGTGGTGGGGTGTCGCCAAGTGGTAAGGCATTGGATTCTGATTCCAACATTGCGTAGGTTCGAATCCTACCACCCCAGCCAATTGCAAAAGAACGTTGACATTTTTTGTAAAGTTTGCTACAATATGCTTGCAAAACACTTGTGAAGGGGTGTCGCCAAGTGGTAAGGCACAAGATTTTGATTCTTGCATTCGTAGGTTCAAATCCTGCCACCCCTGCCAAAATTTATTTTGGGACTTATATGGTCTACTAGCTCAGTCGGTAGAGCACTTGACTTTTAATCAAGGGGTCCCGGGTTCGAGCCCCGGGTAGGCCACCAAAAACACCATATTTGGTGTTTTTTTTGTTTATAAATAAAACTGCTTTACAAAATAGTATTTTTTTGTTATAATCATAATGCACTTTGCTGATTATAAATAAATATAATTTTAATTTGCGGATATGGCGGAATCCGGGGGCCCCAAAAAGACAAAAGGCTTTTAGGGGTGGCAGTGGCAGACGCGCTGGTTTAAAAATCCAGCGTAATCAAAAAATATTTTGATTTGTCGTCTGGCATTCCGTCAAAAAATATATTTTTAATTTGCGGATATGGCGGAATGGCAGACGCGCTGGATTTAGGTTCCAGTCCGAAAGGGTGCAGGTTCAACTCCTGTTATCCGCACCAGACAAGAATAAAACGAACCTTGAAAGCAACTCAAAGTTCGTTTTGTTTTTTAATAAAGATTGGTTTGGGTTGACAATTGGGTTAAAATAAAAATTAATAAATTTTATATAAAAATCTTTAAATTTATGTTATAATTGTATTTAATAAAGGTGGGATTATATTATGAGAAAATTTAAAGGCAAATCTCTTTTGAATTGTGTAAATACTTATTGTGTTATAGATATAGAAACAACAGGATTAGATCCACAGATTGATGATATAATTGAGATTGGTATAATAAAAGTAAATAATAATAAAATTATTGACACATTTTCTTCTTTGGTAAAGCCTTTTTCTCCAATTTCAGATTTTATATCACAATTAACTGGCATAACTAACGAAAAAGTCAAAGATTGTCCTACTATAGATAAAATACTTCCTTTCGTTAAAGATTTTATATCTGATAAAATTATAATTGGGCACAACATTAATTTTGATATTAATTTCTTATATGATAATTTTGTTAGGTTTGAAAATTACTTATTCAGAAACGATTATATTGACACTATGCGATTAAGTCGCATATTGTTTAAGGAATTACTAGACCATCGCTTATCTACTATTGCGAATCACTTAAATGTTAAATTTAACAAAATGCACAGGGCACTAATTGATTGCGAAATTACAAATAACTGCTACAGAAAAATTAAAGATTATATTACAAAAAATAATATTGATATATCTCAAATTTTAAGACAAAATAAAACAAAACTTAAGGCAAAGGATATTACAACTAATTATACAACTTTTGAAGAAAGCAATCCGTTTTATAATAAAACTTGTGTATTTACTGGTACGCTTGAATTTCCTAGAAGACAGGCTATGAAATATGTTGTTGATTTTGGCGGACATTGTGCAGATAATGTTACACTTAGTACTGATTATTTAATAGTTGGCAATTTTGAATATTCCGCCAATATAAAAGGGAATAAAAGTTCGAAATTAAGGAAGGCAGAGAGTCTTGTATTGCAAGGATATGATATCAAAATTCTTTCAGAAAATGTTTTTTATGATTTGATAGAACAAAACAAGATAAAAGAAAATGAAAAAATTAAAACAAGTCAATTAGTTGATAACAATATACAAACTAAAGAATATATTGAAGGAAAAGATTATGTGTTGGATACTAAACAAGCTTTATATTTTTCTAACCTAGGGACACAATTTGAAAAAAATAACAACATAAGCGAAGCAATTAATGCCTATGAAAAATCGGCCTATTTTGCTTTTGAAGGAAATTATGTGTATGAACGACTTTACATATTATATAGAAAAAATAAAGAATATGATAAAGCAATCAATATACTAAATTTTGCAATTTTTGTATTTGATAAATTGATTAATAAAGAACGCCCTGATAGATTAAAAAAATTATATGACTTTAAAGAAAAATTGAAAAAATTAACAAAAGTTTGATGGAGAAATTATGAAAAAATACATATCTTTAATTTTTATGTTTATATTTATGCCATTGTTTTTTTGTGGTTGTGGGGATATTGCGGAGCAACAGCCAGATAATGTAATTAAACTCTCTACACCTACTAATCTTTGTTGGGAAGATAATTTAATACAATGGGATCCTGTTTATAATGCTTCATCATATATTGTTAGTATTAATGATAAGGAATATGAAAGTTTTATTAATAGTGCAACTTTAATCGTAGAAGAACATGTATATAATTATAATATTAAAGTAAAAGCTAGAACAAATAATAAAAATTATGAAGATTCTGAATATAGTTCTCCATTTTATATAAATTTAACGAAATTAGACACCCCTATAATATTACAAAATTTTAAATCTAATTATAATGGTGAGTATGGTACATTACTTTTAGAAGTAAATCCTAATACAGATTTTATAAAGATTGAAATAAATGATAATGAATATGTTTATGATGTAGAAAACATATATGAATTAAAAATTACAAAAGATATGTGCATATCTGGAATAAATACTTTATATATACAAGCATGTAGTTATAATAAAATTTATTTAGATAGTGAGATTTGTTCGACTACAGTTTTAAAAAACTATGAACCTACGAATATTCGTGTAGAAAACGAACAAATACTTTTTACTAAAAAAGATGTTTATGGGAATATAATTTCAGATAGTTTTTGTTTTAATGAACCGATATACCAAATAGGAGAAATAGATGTCCCTGTTATAAACTATAGCAATGGTAATGCTTTAAGTTCAGATCCTGTTTTATTTAAAACTTATAAAATTCAAGGCATAGATTCTACAACTTTATTACAATACAAAAAAAATCAAAATGGTTGGACAGATTTTTATTTAAAAAAAGTTTATAATGACTATATAAGTGGAAATAATTATAATATGATAAGAATTCACTTTTATGATAGAGGTGGTAAAATTCTATACACATTTTATGCTAATATACAAAATGATCCATACAGAAATCCTGAATTTGGTATGAGTTCTTTTTCTCCTTATGATGTGGGTAAAGTTACTGCAACTTTAATTAACACTAACGAAACAGCATATCTAACAACAGAAGTTCAAATAAAATTTAAAGATGCTTCAGCACTTTAAATGGGATTCTGGCGTGTGCTTGTCTTGAACAAGTGGCGTCGCTAAAGCTCCGCCAGACAAGCACACGCCAGAAAAACTAAATTTGTCAATTTTGGACTAAAACAGTAAAAATAAAACTTTGACACAACTAGAATTTGATATATAATCAAAAAAAT
>CALVJV010000035.1 GCA_944332395.1 uncultured Clostridia bacterium
GGAATAAAGTGATGGATTTAAAAGAAATAATAAGACGAGTGGGTTATTTTAGAAACAAGGCAAATTATAGTGCGAGAGCACTAAGCTTAACTATTGGCAAAAATTCGGCCTACATAACAAAAATGGAGGCTGGTGAATTTGAACCTTCTATGAAAATCATTTTGGATATAATCGAAGCCTGTAATATCACACCTGAAGAGTTCTTTTATGAAGATGTGAATTCATATAAAATAGATAAAGAAAATTTAAATATATTAAAAACTTTGCCAGAAAGTAAAAAGATTGCATTAAAAGAATTATTAAAATAACCTGTAAAATTTTGTTACGAGTTATTTGTAAAATATTAATTTCTTTTACTAAATTAATTTAAAGATAGAAGATTTTATTGTGCAAGAAGACGAAGTTGAAGAAGTAAAATATGTTTCGGCGTATGAAATTAAGCAAATGGCAAACCAAGGATTATTTCACCCAAGAACGGAATGGATTGATGTGCTATATAGATATATAACTAAATTTTAGATTTTTAACTAATCTAATTTGGCAAAGTTAAACCAATAAATTAATTATATGAGAAATCTTGATGAATTAAATTTCATATTGTGAAAAAGGGACTTTTTGTTATATAAATACTATTTTTTATGTTATTTATTCGTTTTCTGAGCCAGAGGTCTTTTCATGATATTTTTCATAATCTTTTTTGTATTGTTCTCCAAAAATATTGAACATAAAATCATAATAAATTTGTTTAGCATTTGCTGGCAATGGAGCCAAGTCGTCTCCATTAAAAATTCCTATAGATCTAAAATCAAAGTCATAGAAAATCATATCTAAAGGCAGAGTAAATTGTCCTTTTGTTATAACACTAAATCCAATTACGTCTGAATAGATGGTTAATTTATAAGTGGTGTCCTTTGAGTGATAGCGAATCCATATTGGATTTAACATTTTAAAAATCAAAGCAAAAAAGTCTTTTGGGCTCAACCTATTAATATATTTCACGATAATACACCTCCAAATTTAACTATAAATATTTTAACTTATTTTAGTTAAAATGTCAATAGTGTATGTGATAACAGGGAGATGGTATATAGTGGGCTCAAAGTCGCACGCAGTGATTTTGTGGATTTAAATATTAGTGTTAGTGTTTATTGACAAACTTTTTATTTTTTTATATCATAGTTACATGAATAATTTAAATAAAAAAAGAGGACTGGTTGTTAGTTTTTGTGCGCCTTCACAAAGTGGCAAAGATTGGCTGATGGCGGAAATTTATAAAAAAATGGAAGCTATGGGATTTAATAAATGCAGATTTGCGACAGTCTATAAAATTAGAGACAGAAGACAAACTGATCCGGAATATATTAAGTGTGTCAATGATGAAAAAGAAATAGATATAGATAAAAAATTTCAGTTGAGGTATTATTACGGGGATTCTCTAATTGTTTATGATAGACGCCAATTTGAGGAGGCTATTAAAAATGGCAAAATTATTTTTTTTGCATCGTGTGATCCTTCTTTTTGTGAACTTATTAAATCAATGTATAAAGAAAATAGCTTTAATGTTTATATAAGAACCAAGCCGAAAAATGAAAATCAATTATTAGCAGAAGAAATCAATAGAAAATCGAGTTTTAAAATTAATTTGGCTCATCGGTTTTATGAAGCAGACGAGAAGTTAAAAATTATCAGCATGCAAAGAAATTCCTTGTTTGAAAAAATGAAACAATTATATATAGAATATGTGAAAGACAAAGAAAAGGGTGCAGATTATATTGCTATTAATTATTTTAATTTTTTTGGTGGCGACATTTGGAACACATGGTTTGAACATAGGCAACAAGATGAAATTTTAAGGTTAGCTACTAAAATAGAAAACATATATCAATTTTTGCAGATAAATTCCAGTTGGAGAAGCAATCCTAACTATCAACTAACAGACGAAGAAAGGCTTGTTGATCCCTTAAATCTGGTTGAAGAATGGGAAAAATATCTTGAGACGAAAGAATTAGAAAAGTAATACCAGTAAATAACACAATAGGCCCGTTTTTTTAACGAGCCTATTGTGTTGTTTGTATACTTTAATTATTTTTCTTCGTCCTCGCTATATTTTCTAGCAGCGGAAAGGCTAAGTTCTAGTCGGATAGAATAGTCTTGTAATAATGATCGAACCAAACCGGATCTTATAATGTCTAATGACATTTGTTTATATTCATTTTTATTTTTGATATTATTCAAGAAATTTTTTTGGTAATTTCCTGATAAATAATTTTGCCATTTTTCTAACAAAGTGGGCGATATTGAAGAGCCTCGTTCATAGTCTGGATCTTCAGAATTGTACAAAAGATCAGCTAAAGAATAAACGAATTCTATATCATCTTGTTTTACATCTGTAATTGGAACTAATTTTATTTTCCAATCATTATCAATTATTGCAACATTTATGTAATTTTTTTCATAAACTGTAGAATGAATTATTTTATATTCATTTTTGTTTTTTAAATAAACTAAATCTATAGCGCCTAAAGTCAGACAATCTCGTATGGATTTGTTTTTCATATTTATTTTC
>CALVJV010000036.1 GCA_944332395.1 uncultured Clostridia bacterium
CAAAAATTTCTTCCCAAGTCGCGTTATTACGTCCATTCACTTGCGCTAAGCCAGTTAAGCCTGGACGCACTTTTGCACGAATATTTTGTTCATCGTTATAAAACACCATATCTTTTACAAGTTTTGGCCTTGGCCCAATAATAGACATATCGCCTTTAAAAATATTCCAAAGCTGAGGAAGTTCATCTAAACTTGTTTTACGAAGTGCGTTGCCAAATTTTGTCATACGTTGTTCATCTGGCAACAAATTGCCTTCTGCATCACGCTCGTTGGTCATGGTTCTAAATTTATAAAGTTTAAAAATTTTATTATTTTTTCCAGGCCTAATTTGTGCAAAAATCACTGGTCCACCCAACTTTATTCTAACAAGCACCGCAACAATTAGTATTATTGGTGAAAAAATCAGTAGGCATAAACCCGAAAAACATAAATCGAAAAACCTTTTTACTATAGCATTATAAAAACACTTTGATTTGTTTAGTGTGTTTTTGTGTTTTTCCTTGTGGTTTTTTGCCATCATAACCCCTACCCTTTTTAAATTAATTCCAAACGGCTCTTTTTCTGCAATTGGCTCTGTTTCTACAAATGCTATCAATATAATTGTAAGAGCAACTATTTCAATATTAAATGATACAATATCTATCATTCCATGTCCAGCAATAAACACAATTATCATAAAAATATAGGCATTTGAAAAGCTTCTATGTTTTATTAAAATGTAATATTTTTGTATATAGTAAAGAATGCAAAATAAAGATCCAATAATTCCAAAACAAGCCAGCATCTGCAAGATTGTATTATGAAACCACCACAACTTGTCGTTAATTGTAAATAAACCTGTTTCATCACCCCAAAGCCCAATTCCAAAAATTGGATTATCTTTAAATTTTTCAACAGCTAAGTTCCACCAAAATTCTCGACCATTTGTACTAAAACCTAGTTTTTTAATCCAACCAAAAACATCAACAACAAAATACTGCATTAATATTAATAACACAACGAAAAAAATTAAAACTATTAAAACATTATACGCAAATATTTTTTTATTCTTACTTTTTATCCATGAATAAGCCACAACAAACGGCAAACATATCGCTGATATAAAAATCACCGCTCTAGAATATGTAAAAATTGTAAGTAAAAAAAACATTGCCATTAAGAACAACCACGGCAAAGATTTTTTCTCTTTTGCAGCAAAATAGGCGCTCCCAATTACTCCAAAAAACAAAAATGGCGCATAAGAATTAATTTTTCCATTGATTCGCACTTTTTTGTTCAAAATTGCAGCTACTACATCATCACAACTTGCATAAAACTCAATAACCGCAAATCCAATAATAACCGCACAAAGTATAATGGCAGTCATTAAAAATTCTATATTGGTTTGCCTTTTAAAATTTTTTGAGCTTATGTAATTAGGAATATTTTTTGGCGTTTTATCCCATAAATTCTGTATTGTATTAGGATCGGTATTTAAAAAATTCACCAAACCCAAATATAAAAAAAGAATTAACAAACCCAAACCAACAATTACAATAATTTTTTCTGAAAAATAATTATCTACATAATACGAATTTAAGATTCCACCAAGAGCTGCTCCAAAAAAGGCAAAAACAATCCCCCAAAACCAAGTACCAGTTTTAAAGTTAGTTGTTGATTTGATTCCGCACAATAAATAATAAATATAACAAATTACCAAAATTCCACATGCGACACCCGCCAAAATCCACGAGGCCTTACTATATAAATCATAATTCCCGACATTACATAAACGAATAAATAATACTGATAAAAGCAATACCCGTATATTTTTCATAAAGGCTAATGAAAAAGCGGAAAATATACATAAAATAAAATATATATATGGAAGTCCGGAATAAAAATTAGCCGAGAGAACAAACAGCGCCATTAAAATTGGGCACCAAAAACTATTTACAAACAAATTTAAATTGTATCTAATTTTCCCATGTGCTAACATAACAGAATAATTATACAACAATAACAAATTTGTTGCAAGTAATTAACAAAAAAAGCTCTTATAAAGAGCTTTTGGTCTGAGTGAGAAGATTTGAACTTCCGACCTCTCGAACCCCATTCGAGCGCGCTACCAAACTGCGCCACACCCAGTTATATTAACTATATCAAATAGTGCTAAAATTTGCAACTAAAAAAGGAGGCAACGCTCCTTTTTTACTTCTCTTCTTCGATATAAAAATTCTCAAAACCTGATATTATTACTTCTTTAGTTGAAAATAAAGTTTGAATCTGTGAATCATCTTTTAGTCGCACTCTTAAAACCTTCCTACACTCATCAGTAACCATTCTTATATAATCTTCATCTTCTGGCGTAGGTCTTTCGGGCATTGTAATTTTGTGTCGCGTTGATTTTTTTATATTAACCCTAAACAAATCTGCCAACATAGAATAAACTCTACTTTCAATGCTTGGTTCTCTATAAAGTTCTGATGCGGCAAAACCCGACAACAACATATACAAGTTTAGAACCAAATTCTCTCTATATTTTCTCACAGAATCATCAACACTAACACTTTGAATGTTTCTCATTAATATGTCCAAAAGATCTTCTAATTCTTTTGTTGTTGCAGGTTTTAAATAAACCTCAACAAACTTGCCATATTTCCCAACTAATTCATTTTCTTTGAATACTGGAATATAGCAACATTTTGTTCCCGAATAATTTTTACTCATTTCTTCTAGACTAATATTTTTCTCAATTTTAAAAG
>CALVJV010000037.1 GCA_944332395.1 uncultured Clostridia bacterium
GACAGATGAAAGTGTTAAATCGTTTTATGGATAATTTTGAGGGTAATCTTACAACAACAAAATGGGCAAAAATGTGTAACTGTTCACAAGATACAGCTAACTTAGATATTAATGACTTAATTGACAAGAAAATATTGAAGAAAATCGGAAAAGGACGTTCAACACACTATGTTTTGAGAAGTATTGTTTTTGAATAGTGATATTAAAGTCAAATTACTTCATAATAATTCTTAGATTGTTTAGCCCAAATAATTTATGAAGTAAGCGTTTACAGTATCAGCATCTCGCCTTAAATTCTCAATTATTGGAGTAAGATTATACAACTCTTCAATCTCTTGTTGAGTCCTGCAAAAATAATTAATAACAACAGAAGTGTTATAAATCCGCTCTGCTAGTTTCTCTAACTTCCTAAAATCTTTTTGCTTAATCCGATACTTTTTACTTTTACTCATACGACCTCCTTTTTAGGCGTCGTATTCATCACTTAAAAGTTAACTAAAGTCAATTATATAATTACAAATATGCTACTTTTTTACTTTTGAAGCGGATTGTTTATTATCTTTTCTTGCATCGATTAAAATTATGTTTTCATTTTCATACAGATGAAGTTCTTTTAAAATATTTATAATTCTTTGTTCTTCCTCTTTTGTGAAATATAATATAACTTTTATAATATGTGGATTATTATTGGCTGCTGCATATATTTCAGCTTGTTTTTGTAAATTATCTTTAATTTGGCTATTGCTTGCTAATTTAAATTCTATAATTGTCTGATCATCTGTACCAAATGAAGTTTTAAAATCTACAGGCCCACGACCATTATTAACTTCTGAATCTACACTAAATTCTGTTGCATACCAAACTGCTTTAAAATATTTTTGCAATGAGGCTTCTGTTCCAATTACGTTTTTCTCTTTATCATAAAATAATTTATATCCATCTTGGGCTTCAATAACTTTCTTTAAAAATCTTATTCTATTAAGACTTTCTGTATAACTATCTTTAGCAAGTGATTTAAATTTGAATTCATTTTTCAGAATTTCAGCTAATTCCTTGGCAAATACAGGAATTGTTCGTGATAATGTTTTAATCACATAATTCATGTGTTTCTTATTCGTTTCTAAAATAAGATCTTTATGATTTTCCTTGTCCTTCAAATAATATTTTATTGCTATTGGATTTTTGGTAATTGTATAATCAGCTGCAGCAATTTTTTCCTTTTTAAATGGAACCCGCAGAGTCCCATCTTTTTTCCTAACTTGAGGTAAAGCTTTATATTAATAGTTATTTAATGTATCTCTAAGTTCAACATTCGATATTGTAATAGGAATATCCTCAAATGTTTCTAACATATCTTCTTTATTAATCCATAATTTTTCTCTTACTACAATGTCACTTGGAACAAGAAGAACAAAATCATTGTTAAATTTTGGTAATATATATTCTTTTGACAACCATCGCTTTAAATTATAATCAAAATAAACTTTTGCAATATTCTTCTTTATTTGTTGTTCTTTTCGAATGTATTTTAGTGTAAATGTTTGTGTATATTCTAAAAGATATTCTAATATCATTTGAACTGTAAAATCACTAATGTTATCTTTCCCAATACCTTTTTCTATTATGTTTAATTCCGATAAATGAACAACATTTTTTAACTCATCAATATCATAATTATTAAATAATGCTTCAAGATTTTTTCTTAATGCTCTACCCATTTTTAAAGCACCAGATTTGCCATAGTTATTTCCTTCAGAGTATCCAAACCAATTTTGTTTTATCTCTGAAAAAACAAACCAATGTTTAAATCGTCCTGAATCAATACTAACATTTTTCGATTCATTGTATAAAAAATTTAAGTATCTAATTATTTTTTTATGCAATTCTTTATATTCTTGTTTTTCGCTTGCAAAAATTAAAAAAGGATCTATAAATAGAGGTAAATCATATGCAATACAAGGATTAATCGCACCATAATCACTTATTACTTCTGATGAAATATTAAAATAATCTGAAAAAGTTAAATTTTTCATAACTTTATTACCCCCCTGCCTAATAATAACATAAATATTGTAATAAAAGAGTTTTTGGTAATAAAAGTTTCTTATTCACTATGAAACAATACAAATAAAAAATAATAAAAGTTTATATAATAAAATTTCTAAAATAACCGGTATAAAAAAGATAATTAATATTCTATTTTATAAAAGACTATATAGAACCAATTATAAAATAGGTTTTAATAAATTCATTTAATATTTAAAACAAATGAAGAAAATAGTAACTATGAAGATTCAATTAAAAGAATTGATACGTTTATTATTAAAAAAAACTTCATCGGGCTTGGATTTGTAATATCTTTACATATTATTCAAATATTTTTAATTTACAGCAAAAAATTAGCTAATTTTGAAATATTAACGAAATTATTTTTTACTTACAAGTTCATTGTATGTTGCTAATAATTCAGAATCTACCTGCTTTATCAAATTATCTAGTCTTTTTTTGTGATTATGTATTTGGTGTTTAAGAACAGCGGTGTCAAAAACTTTGTCAAAAGTTCTCAAAACATATGATATGAAATTACGTTTGCCTAAATATGTATATCTTTCATATAATAGTCGTCGATATAATTTTTTATGTTTATCTTGAAGAACAATTCCTTTTTTATGCATATTCTTTAGCTTTTTTTGGGCATTTAATTTCATTGCTGAAACTGCTCCTTTAGATTTTCTTAAGTAACGAGCAAGACTGGCTTCTCTAATTCTTACTTGTTCGCCATTAAAATAAAATCCAAGATATTGAAGCGGATTAGCCATAATTTTTTTAATATTAGTAAAATCATAACATTGACTTTTTGAGTAATCATCCCATGCTTCAATAGGGTGTATTGACAAAGAATTGCCTCTTTCTAAAATATATTCTTGGATTTTTTCAATAACATACTTTTTTATAGCCTCATCGTGCGGACAAACAAACATTATATCATCACAATAGCGTCGATATATTCCATTAACTTCTTCTGCCAACTTTTTCATATTTAAATCAAATGGAATCATGTAAATATTAGAGAGAAGTGCTGACATAGAGGTCCCTTGCGGAATTCCATATGGGAATTTATCATTTAATCCAGGATTTTTATGAAATTTTTTATGTTCAGTATTTTTATATGTCTCTTTATACCATTTCTTAAAAGTTCTAAACTGTTTAGCATTATAAAAAAGAATTTTAGGTATTTGTTTATATATTTTTTTATTACATTTACTACAAGCATCTGAAGTACATTTGTTTTTGTTTATATAGTAACAAATTTCTTTCAAATCAATAAAACAATACTTTGTCAATGATCTATAAATATTTAAGTGGTCAGCAGGTAACTTGTCGGTATTTAGTACTTTTGTCCATTCTTGATATAATTTTGCGTGGTCTATGTAATCATAAAAACTATGAATATCAAAGGCTAATGCATAACAATTATTTTTACGTTTTTTTATATGTTCAAAAATTTCCCTCGCCATCGTGCAATTATTGGGGCTAATTTCACGATCTTTTATGTATATTTTAGGAAGTGTACGATAAGCAAGTATTTCCGGACCTAAATTGAGCTCTTTTAATTTTTGTTCATATTTTTCATATAATAATTTTGCATAATAAGAATAAATATACCCATCAATATGAGCAGCATACCTTATTGGACGCTTTTTTATAATACCTTTTTCTTTTAAATTCTTTAAAATTTTATTACAGCTTTCGAGTTCGGGACTAGATAATTCTTCTGATTTTTTCTCATAATATTTGATCTTGTTTATTGTATTTGCTCTTCGTTCTTTTATATCGAAAGCTATAAAAGGATAAAATGCGTGTGTTGCAATTTTACCTGGAGAACTTAAGTAATCTCT
>CALVJV010000038.1 GCA_944332395.1 uncultured Clostridia bacterium
GGAAAAAAGATTTTTATAGGAATAGATCTGGAAATATTGAAATTAGAAATCAACAAGAGTTTGTAGATGCCTTAGCAGTTGTTGAAAAATTGTTAGATAATAAAGAAATTTCAGATCAGACAAAAGATGAGAAAACTCAAAAAGTTGCAGAATTAATGGAAGCAATGAATAAATATAGAAATAAAAATATAAAGTAGGTTAATTATGAGAAAAAAGAATTTAAAAATTACAAAAAGTATGACAATTGATCAAGTTTTAAATATAAATCCGAATTATTCAGAAATTTTAACAGAGTATGGAATGCACTGTTTTGGTTGTCCATTTAGCAGAATGGAAACATTAGAGCAAGCAAGTTTGGTGCATAATTTTGATATAGACGAGCTTATTGATAAATTAAATAAAAATTCTTGACAATAGTTTTTTTTGCTTTTATAATTGAATCATATAAATGCGATAATTTGAGACTTGGGCAATTCAAAAACAGTCTTTAGAGAACTGGTGGTTGGTGCAAACCAGGAGATTGTAGGGTTAGCTTATCACTCAATAGCAGAAAATTCGAAACCTTTGGGAGTAGTTTTTTTCGGAGGCTCACCGTTATAGGAGCAGTGCATGATGGTGCATGTTATAAGTGGTAACAAAGGAAAGTCCTTGTGTTCTTATAACACAGGGACTTTTTTAAATTTGGAGGGAATATATGTATAATAAAGTAGATGCAAAATTGGATTTTGTGCCAAAAGAACAAAATATACTTAAATTGTGGGAAGAACAAAATCTTCTTGAAAAAATGATTGAAAAAAACAAGAGGGGCAAGATTTTTTCTTTCTATGAAGGTCCGCCAACGGCAAATGGAAAACCGCATATTGGACACGTGTTCACGAGAACGATTAAGGATTTGTATTTGCGTTATCATACTATGCTTGGAGAAAATGTTATTAGGCAAGCAGGCTGGGATACACATGGACTACCTGTTGAGCGTGAAGTGGAAAAAGAAATAGGTTCAAATGGGAAAAGTGATATTGAAAAATTTGGTATAGAAAAATTTATAGAATTATGCAAAAAGAATGTGTGGTTGTATAAAGGAATGTGGGAAAAAATAACTGAAAGAATGGGGTATTCTATAGATTTGAGAACTCCATATGTACCATTAAGTAATAATTATATAGAAAGTGTTTGGTGGAGTTTGGCAGAATTATATAAAAAGGGTTTGGTGTATAAAGACTACAGAATCGTTCCATATTGTCCGCGTTGTGGTACATCTTTGTCGAATTCTGAGGTTGCTCAAGGATATAAGACAGTAAAAGATAGAACTTGTACAGTTAAGTTTAAGTCATTGGACATGGAAAACACGTATTATTTAGCCTGGACAACAACACCTTGGACACTCCCAAGCAATGTGGCGTTAGCCATGAATGCGAAAGAGGATTATGTTGTTATTTCACAAAATTCAAACAATTATGTTTTGGCAAAAGCCTTGTTGCAAAAACATTTTAAAAATGGTGATTATAAAATTGTTAAAACAGTAAAAGGGAAATATTTCGAAGGCAAAAAATACAAGCCATTGTTTGATTTTGTTGAAGACAAGTATAAAGATTCGGCTTGGTATATTGTGAATGCAGATTATGTTACATTATCAGATGGAACTGGAATTGTACATATAGCTCCTGCGTTTGGAGAAGATGATGCACTTGTCGGAAAGAAATATAATTTGCCACATGTTCAATTGGTTGACGAAGCTGGAAAACTTACAAGTGAATGTAAAGAGTTTTCGGGTATGTTTGTTAAGGCTGCGGATAGACCGATTTTAGAGTGGTTGGATAGAGAAGGATTGCTGTTTTCTGATTCAATTTATGAACATGAATATCCGTTTTGTTGGAGATGTTCAACACCTCTTATTTATTATGCACGATCGAGTTGGTTTGTTCGTTCTACGGCGATCAAAAACAAGCTAATAGCTAACAATAATAAAGTGAAGTGGAATCCGCCAAGTGTTGGAACTGGACGCATGGGAGGTTGGTTTGAAGGAATTAGAGATTGGGATATAGGAAGAACTCGATTTTGGGGAACTCCTCTCCCATTTTGGATTTGTAATAAGTGCAACAAGATTCATGTTATATCAAGCGTTCAAGAATTAAGAGAGATTGCAAAAATACCTTCCAATGTAGAGATTGATTTGCATAAGCATTGTGTAGATAAAATAGAGTTTGATTGTGACTGTGGTGGAAAATGCACAAGGACGCCAGAAGTTTTGGATTGCTGGTATGATTCAGGCGCAATGCCCTTTGCTGCATTACACTATCCATTTGAAAACAAAGATTTTTTTGCAAAAACATTCCCTGCAGAGTTCATCTCTGAAGGAATGGATCAGACTCGTGGTTGGTTTAACTCTTTGCAACAAATAAGTACTGCTGTTTTTGGAAAGTCGCCCTACAAAAGATGTTTGCCCTTAGGTTTGGTTAATGACGAATTTGGTAAAAAAATGAGTAAGTCTCTTGGGAATGTTGTTAGCCCATGGGAGATGTTTGATTCTGTTGGGGCTGATGCTGTTAGATGGTATTTTTATGTTTCTAATGCGCCCTGGCTGCCAACATCGTTTTCAAAAACTGGATTAGCCGAATTGCAAAGAAAATTTATGGGAACATTATGGAATGTGTATAGTTTTTTTGTTCTTTATGCCGAGATTGATAAGTATGACGGATCAAAGCACAAAATTGAAAAACAAAGGCTTTCTTTAATGGATAAATGGTTGATTTCAAAATTCAATTCGCTTGTTTTTGATGTGAGATTAGATTTGGATAACTATCGTAGTACCGAATCTGCTAGAAAAATAGGAGAGTTTGTGGATCAATTATCAAACTGGTATGTAAGACGATGCAGGGAAAGATTTTGGGCAAATGGCGAAACAAGTGATAAGAGTTCAGCGTTTGCAACACTTTATTACATACTGGTTGAATTATCTAAATTGATTGCGCCATTTGTTCCATTTCTTGCAGAAGAAATTTATCAAAATTTGGTTGTTAATATAAATAAAAAAGCTCCAATTAGTGTTCATCTCTGTAAATATCCCAAGGCGGATCTTTCATTAATTGATAAAGATTTAAATAAAGGAATGGATGATGTTTTGGGAGTTGTATACCTTGGAAGAAGTACAAGAAATGCGTCAGGCCATAAAAACAGACAACCACTATCAAAAATCTTGGTCGCTTCAAATAGGTTTGACAAAATTGATTTAGAATTAGCAGATTTAATAAAAGACGAATTAAATGTTAAAGAGCTTGAATTTTTGTCTTCTTCAAAAGAGTATTTAACTTATTCAATAAAACCTCAACTTAAAACTTTGGGGCCAAAGTTTGGGCCATTGATTGGGAAAATTAGACAAAAATTAAGTGAGATAAAGGAAGAAGAGGCAACAGAAGTTATTAATAAAGGAAGTTTGAAAATTAACATAGATGGAAATAATATTATATTGTCAAAAGAAGACTTATTGATAGAACCTAAAGCAAAAGAGGGATATGTGGCAGACTCATATGATGGAATAACTGTAATATTAAGTGCTGAATTGACCCCAGAACTTATTGCAGAAGGATTTGCTCGAGAATTTAGTTCAAAAATACAAAATTTAAGAAAGGACCTTGGTTTTGAAGTAACAGATCATATAGAAATAAATATTAGTGCAGATAAGAATGTTGAAAAAATGATAAAAACATTTGATAAAATGATTAGAATGGCAACTCTCGCAGATAAAATATGTTATGGCGAAAAACCAAATATGATATCATTAAAAATCAATGAACAGGATGTTTCCATTGCTCTTGTTAGAAAATAGGAAGATATTTTGTTTAGACAAAAAAGTGGCTAGTTAACTAGTCACTTTTTGATTAAAAACAATAGTTGCTTTTTTAGTTTTGTATATCAAACGAGAATTGGATTCGTTTTACTCGTTCTGCTTATATTTACCTGCTTTTCACAGATTTCCTATTTAAAATCCC
>CALVJV010000039.1 GCA_944332395.1 uncultured Clostridia bacterium
ATCCTGGGGCTGTAGTTGGTCCCAAGGGTTCGGCTGTTCGCCGATTAAAATGGCACGCGAGCTGGGTTCAGAACGTCGTGAGACAGTTCGGTCCCTATCCATCGTGGGCGTAAGATATTTGAGAGGAGCTGCTCCTAGTACGAGAGGACCGGAGTGGACATACCAATGGTGCACCAGTTGTCACGCCAGTGGCACAGCTGGGTAGCGATGTATGGAAAGGATAAACGCTGAAAGCATATAAGCGTGAAACCTGCCTCAAGATTAGATATCTCATAACATTAGTTAGTAAGACCCCTTGTAGACAACAAGGTTGATAGGTCGGGTGTGGAAGTGCAGTAATGCATGTAGCTGACCGATACTAATAGGTCGAGGGCTTGATCACATTTTTGTGATTTTGTTGTTCGCCTTTGTTTTTGTTCTTGCTTGATTCTTTAATATGCAGTTGCCAGTGTGCAGTTTAAACACCTATTTGGTAATTTCATGCTTTTGCATGTTTTTATACCATGGCGGTGATGATGCCGAGAGGGTCCCACCTGTTCTCATACCGAACACAGAAGTTAAGCCTCTCATGGCCGAGGGTACTTGCTTGGAAACGAGCTGGGAGAGTAGGTAGTTGCCGCCTTTCATTTTGACTCGCTTTTTGCGAGTCTTTTTTTTCACAATATATTGTGGTATTATGTCTGTCATTATTCTACATATTCCACGTTGGCATATCCTCTTTTTGATTGACTTTTTGGTAGTTTGTTGTTATTATCTTGTTGTAATGAAAAAATTTCGACTTAATTTAATTTTGTTTTTTTTAATTAGCGCATTAGTTATTTGTTTGGATCAAACAACTAAATTTTGTTTTGAGGGTGTTCAAAAAAAGCTTATTGGGAATTTTCTTTGGATTTCTTCTGTGCATAATGATGGTGCTGCTTTTGGAACTTTTTCTGGCGCTAGATGGTGGTTTGTTGCTTTTTCTTTTATTGCTATTGCTGTTTTATTTTATATTTTATTTGCTAAAAAGATTTCTCAATCAACTACATTTGTAATTTCTCTTTCTCTTCTTTTTTCTGGAATAGTTGGTAACTTAATTGACAGAATTTATTTTGGATATGTAAGAGATTTTATTGATTTTAAATTTTCTAATTTCGCTGTTTTTAATTTTGCTGATTCGGCTTTGACTATCGGTTGTTGTATTCTTGTTGTATTTTTCATTGTTTTAGAAATTAAAGATTATAGAAATAAAAAGAAAAATGATCTATCTAGTACTAGTGATAATGACAAGATTGATTTAAATAGGGGAAAAGAACTTGATGATTGAGTTGTTTTCCGCTGATATTTTTGGAAGATTGGATAATGTAATTTTGCACAAATTACCAAATTTGACTCGTTCACAAATTAAGTTGCAAATTGAAAAAGGTCGCGTTTTGGTGAATGATAAGGTTGTTTTTAAGGCTGGATTTTTGGTTAAAAAGAATGACATTATTAAGACGGACTTTCTTTTTGATGAACCTTTGGATCATGTTGAGCCAGAGAATTTGCCTTTGGATATTGTTTATGAAGATAATGATTTGGCCGTTATAAATAAACCTAGAGGAATGACTGTTCACCCTGCTGCTGGCAATTTTAAACATACTTTAGCTAATGCTATTGCTTTTTATTTTAAATCATTAAGTGATGTTAATGGAAATATTAGACCTGGGATTGTTCATAGAATAGATAAAGATACTACTGGACTTTTAGTAATTGCAAAAAATAATAATGCACATTTATCGTTAGCAAAACAAATTCAAGAACATTCTGCTAAAAGAACATATTGGGCATTAGTTGAAGGTGTTGTTAAGCAAGATTTTGGAACAATAGATACTCTAATTGCAAGAGATAAAAAGGATAGAAAAAAAATGGCTGTTGTATTTGATGCTGGAAAAAGGGCCGTTTCTCATTTCACAGTTTTAAGAAGATTTGATTCTTATTCATTGTTAGAATTTGTTTTAGAAACTGGTAGAACGCATCAAATTAGAGTTCATTGTGCACATATTGGGCATCCTATAGTAGGAGATTTATTGTACGGTTATAAAAAACAAAAATTTAAATTAGATGGCCAGTTATTGCATGCAAAAAAACTTACTTTTATTCATCCTATGACTGGCAAGATTATGAATTTTGAAGTGGATTTGCCAAATGATTTTATTGAGATATTAAGGGTATTGGGTATGGTTATTTAAAAAGCTTTGTGTTTTTTGTTTTCTTTAAATCATTTGCCAATATAATTTTTTTTGATATAATTATACAAAAGGGGGATTGTTAATGAGCGATTCAGGTAAATTTTTTGGGTTTCTTTCGTTTGTCGCTGTTGGTTGTGTTGGTATTGCTCTCTTTGTAAGTTCACTTGTTTCGGCACCTAAAACAATTGATATTTTAAATAAAATTGCCTACTATTCTGCTTATTTGTGTATTGTTCTTTCTTCTTTCTTATATTGCTTAAATAAAAGAAGCCTGTTGTTTTGGGTTATTTGGTTGATCGCTATGGTGTTTTTGGTTTTGGGCGCTTTTATTTTGTAATGGGGGGGTTATGAAACGGGATTTAAGACTTAAATCTTTATTTTGGATTAGATTTGGATTTTTAAGTTGTGGACTGATTTTTGCAATTACTTTTCAGTTTACCGGAATTTGGATATTAGCTATGATTGGTTTAGCTTCTTTTGCTCTGGCTTTTTTGCTTATGACGGTTTCGGAGATTGATAAATTGATTTTTTTGCAAAGTAAAACAGTAGAACAACATTTTGATGTTGAAGACAATATTGTTTTAGAGCATGACAATAATAATGAGGTTGATGCTTCATTAAATCAGTTAAGTTCTAAATTGGAACAAAATAAAAAAGAAGTATATTTTAAAAAACTAGTTTTGGGTATTAAGATTTTATTTTCTTTATCTTTTGCAATTTTTACAGTTGTTGTTATGTTTCTATTCTAATTATTTTTGTTTACTTTTTTGTATTTATTTCTTTTTCTTGACAATTTTTTTATTTTGTCTTATAGTTAATAAGTTATTAAAAGGAGTTTTATTATGCAATATACAAGAGGTGAAAAACAAAAAAACAAAATATCCATCACATTTGATATTAATAAAAAAGAATGGAATGATTGGGTAGAAAAAGCTTATCAGAAAGATAAAGCTAAGTACAAAAAAGAAGGTTTTAGACAGGGAAAGGTTCCACGTAAGGTTTTGGAAAATACATTTGGAGAAAGTGTTTTTTATGAAACAGCTTTTGATTTGTGCTTTCCAGCAGTTTTTTCTGAAATGTTGACAAAGGAACCCGATATTTATGCAGTCGATTATCCAGAAATTGATGTTTTAAATGTTGGAAGTGATGGTTTGAAATTTATTGCAAATGTTGAGGTTCTGCCAGAAGTTAAATTAGGTAAGTACACTGGGCTTGAAATTAAAACTGAAAAACCAAAAGTTATTGCCGAAGAGGTTAACGCAGAAATTAATAGATTGCGTGAACGAAATGCTAGATTTGTTGATATTTTGGATCGCCCTGCAAAAATGAACGATATTGTTGAAATTAACTATTCTGGTTCTGTTGATGGGAAAATTTTTGAAGGTGGTTCTGCAAAAAATTATGAATTGGAGTTGGGCTCTCATAGTTTTATTCCTGGCTTTGAAGAAGGCGTCGTTGGTATGAATATTGGAACAATAAAAAATGTCGAAGTTAAGTTCCCGGAGAATTATCATGCAGAAAATCTTGCTGGAAAACCTGCTGTTTTTGAAGTTGAATTAATTTCAATTCGTGAAAAGGTTTTGCCAGAACTTAATGATGATTTTGCAAAAGATGTTAGTGAAGTTGATTCATTAGATGCATTAAAAAAACAAATCAAGGAAAGACTTTTAAATCAGAAAAAAGAATCAAATGATTTAAAATTGGAAAATGATATTGTAAAACTTGTCGTCGACAATTCTAAAGTTGATGTGCCAAATTCTATGGTGGAACGACAATTAGACTATTTTGTTAATGATTTTTCTTATAGGCTCTCTTATCAGGGCTTAAAATTTGAAGATTATTTAAAATATATTGGCAAGACCTTAAATGAGTATAGAGATATGAGAAGAAAAGAAGCTGAAATTGCTGTTAAATCAAATTTGGTTTTGGACGAATTGATTAAAACAGAAAAAATTGATGCGTCTGATGATGAAATTGTTGAATTTGTTAATAAACAAGAATCAGATGACAAACTTTCCGCTAAAACGACAAAAAAGACTATATCTGATGAACAAAAAAAGGCGGTTAAAAATCGTATAATATCAGAGAAATTAATAAGTTTCTTAAAAAAGAACAATAAAATTATTATTAATGAGACAAAATAAAGTAGGAGTAGTTATGAAAGAAAAAAATTTATTGGTACCTATGGTTATTGAGCAAACAAATAGGGGTGAGCGTTCTTATGATATTTATTCAAGATTGCTTGAAGATAGAATTGTATTTTTAAACGGCGAGGTTGATGATAACTCTGCAAATCTTTTAATTTCGCAGCTGATTTATCTTGAGGGAAAAGATCCAGACAAGGATATTTCTATGTACATTAATAGTAATGGTGGAAGCGTTGTAGCTGGTTTAGCAATTTATGATACAATGAATTACATTAAGTGTGATGTTTCTACAATTTGTGTGGGAATGGCTGCAAGTATGGCTGCGGTTCTTTTGTCAGCTGGTGCTAAAGGCAAAAGATTTGCTTTGCCTAACAGCGAAATTATGATTCATCAACCTTTAGGCGGCTTTCAAGGACAAGCTACCGATGTGGCAATTCATGCTGAACATATGAAAAAAACACGAGATAAATTAGAAAAAATTTTGGCAGAAAATACTGGCAAGCCTTTAGATGTTATCCATAAAGATTGCGAAAGAGATAATTTTATGTCTGCTGATGAAGCAAAAAAATATGGATTAGTTGATAAAATTTTTCAAAAAAGAGGTTAATTAATGAAACAAAATTCTGGTTCAGAAGCGGTTTGTTCGTTTTGTGGTAAGACTAGAGACGAAGTAGCTCAATTAATTGTTGCTCCACATGGTGGTTCTTATATTTGTGATGAATGCGTTGAAACTTGTGCAAAAATGATAAAGGACCGAATTGAAAGTAGTTCTGAAAATCAAGATGAGTTAAGTTTGCCTATTCCGTCTAAAATTAAAGAAGAATTGGATAAATTTATTGTTGGACAAGATTTGGCAAAAAAAGTATTATCTGTTGCTGTTTATAATCACTATAAGCGAATTAAACATAATAATTCAAAATTAGGTTTAAATGTTGATGATGTTGAATTAGAAAAAAGTAATATTTTATTACTTGGACCAACTGGCTGCGGAAAAACACTTTTAGCTAAAACTTTAGCTAAGATTTTAGATGTTCCTTTTGCTACTGCCGATGCAACGGCCTTGACTGAAGCTGGTTATGTTGGCGAAGATGTTGAAAATATTTTATTAAAACTTATTGTTGCTGCTAATTATGATATAAAAAAAGCAGAGCGCGGAATTATTTATATTGACGAAATTGACAAAATTGCCAGAAAAAGCGAAAATGTTTCTATAACAAGAGATGTTTCGGGTGAGGGTGTTCAGCAGGCATTGCTAAAAATATTAGAAAGCAGTATTGCAAATGTTCCTCCTCAAGGTGGCCGAAAGCATCCAAATCAAGAATGCATTCAAATTGATACTACTAATATTTTGTTTATTTGTGGCGGGGCTTTTGTTGGGCTTGAAGATATTATTTCCAAGAGAATTTCTGGATCTTCTTTAGGATTTGGCGGTGAACTTGTTAATATTCAAAAAAAGGATTCCAATGAACTTATTAAGAAATGTGAACCGCATGATTTAATTAAATTTGGCCTTATTCCTGAATTTGTTGGACGTATGCCTATTGTCGTTTCTTTGCAAAATTTGGACGAAGAAGCCTTGGTGTCTATATTGATTAATCCCAAAAATAGTTTAATCAAACAGTATAAGAAAATGTTTAATTTAGATGGCATTGATATTGAATTCGAAGAAAACGCCGTTAAGGCAATTGCAAAAAAAGCCATTGAACTTAAAACCGGAGCCAGGGGTTTGAGAAGTATTATGGAGGATATTATGATGCCTTTAATGTATGATTCTCCTAATGATAAGTCAATTGAAAAAATTTTTATTGAATTGAAAGCTAATGAAATCGTTCCACGAGTGATTAGAAAAGCTGATATAAGTGTGAGCGCCTAAATTTAAACAAAAACGCAATTCATTGCGTTTTTGTTTTTTTTATAATTGCACTTGCGTTGGTTTAGTGTTATACTATTATTATGACTGCAAAATTTGTTGGAGCATGTTCTAAACCGTCAAATATTAAGGATCTAAACAAACCAGAAATTGCAATAGTTGGCAGAAGCAATGTTGGAAAAAGTACTTTGATTAATGCACTCGCAAAAGCTAATATTGCAAGAACAAGTAAGCTGCCGGGAAGAACAAGACTTATTAATTATTTTGATTTTGAAAAATTTTGTTTAGTAGACTTGCCAGGTTATGGTTTTGCTAAAGCAAATAAAACAGAACAGGCCGGTTGGCAGTCTCTTATTGAATCTTATTTATTGAATTCAAAAAATCTTGCGCATGTGCTTGTTCTTGTTGACAGCCGTTTGGATGTTCAAGATTTTGATGTTCAAATGATTAATTTTCTTTTTTATCACTCTATTTCGTTTTCTGTTGTCGCTACTAAAATTGATAAAATTGTAAAATCTAAACGCATTCATAGTATTAAAAATTTGGCATCTGGGTTTAAATTGGGGATAGAAAATATTTTTCCGGTGTCCGCTAATCTTAATATTGGACTTGAATCATTGTATAGGCGCATAATTCAATTTGTGGATTTGGGAGGCAAAAATGTTTAAAATTTTTAAATTTAAAAAAACTCGTATTTTTGCTATTTCTGATCTGCATTTTTCAACTTGTGTTGATAAGCCAATGGATGTGTTTGGTGGGCATTGGCAAGGATATGAAAAAAAAATCGAATTAGCTTGGAAAAAACAAATTAAAAAAAATGATATTGTTATTGTTGCTGGCGACCTTAGTTGGGGTATGACAATTGAACAAGCAATTCCAGATTTAAATAAAATTTCTTCTTTTGGTGGCAGAATTGTTATTTGTCGCGGAAATCATGATTATTGGTGGAAATCAATTTCGGCTGTTCGTGATGCACTTAAATCTAATATGTTTGCTTTACAAAATGATGCAATTGTTTTGGACGATTTTGTCTTTTGTGGTACAAGAGGTTGGATTGTGTCCGAGCGAAACAAAACTTTGTCTTTAGAAGATCAAAAAATTTTAAATAGGGAAGTTCAACGAATGAAGTTGGCTTTAGATGCTGCTTCAAAACTTATGGATAACAAAAAAAAGTTAATTGTAGTTATGCATTATCCACCTTTGAATTTTAAATTAGATGATAGCCCTTTTACTGAATTGTTTGATAGATTTGGTGTTAATTATGTTGTTTTTGGACATGTGCATGGCAAATCAAAACGGCCTATTTCGTTTATTAAAAATAACACAAAATATTTTCTAACAAGTTGCGATCAATTAGAAAATAAATTGATTAGAATTTGCTAACGAATTTTTATTTCTTTGATTTGCCTTTTTTTTTCATGCAAGTTATAATTAGATAGGAGATAATGTATGAAGTGTTTGTTTTGTGGTTGTGAAGAAAGTAAAGTTATTGATAGTAGATCAGTTGATGAAAACAATTCAATTAGAAGACGTCGTGAATGTTTGAATTGTAATAGAAGATTTACTACATACGAAACAATTGAAACTGCTCCAATTTTGGTTATTAAATCTAATGGGGAAAGACAGGCTTTTGATTCGGGCAAAATTAGAGCTGGAATTATTAAAGCCTGTGAAAAAAGACCCGTTTCAATTGCTCAAATTGATGCAGTGGTTGACAAAATTGAAAAACAGGTTTCTGGCAGTCTTGACCGCGAAATTGAAAGTAAACAAATTGGTGAATTGGTAATGCAAGAGCTTAAGAATTTAGATGAAGTTGCTTATGTGAGATTCGCTTCTGTTTATAAACAGTTTAAAGATGTTTCTACTTTTTTGAAGTTTATTACAAATTTTGAAAATTTACTTGAAGATAAAAATAATTAACAGATGTTCTTTTGTTTGTCATATGTGGTGCATGTTGCACCACATATTTTATTTTTGTAATTTATGAAAGTTTTTTTTCATAATTATTATTATGAAGTTGGCAGAGTGTTGTGATGGTGATCATTTGTTTGTAAAATCCATAAATAAGATTTCAATCAAAAAGAGATTTTATGAATTTGGTTTTGTTCCTGGAGTGGAATGGCGAGTGTTTAAAAAATATCGAAATATGATGTTGTTAAACAGATGGGGCACTTTGGTTGCTATTGATAATATTTCTGCAATGGAGATCGAGGTTGAAACAGTTTAATGAAATCTTTTGTGTTAATAGGAAATCCAAATACTGGAAAAACAACACTTTTTAATGTTTTGACTAATTCTAATGAACATGCAAGCAATTGGCATGGTGTAACTGTTTCAGTGAAAAAAAAGGTTATAACATACTTTGGACAAAAAATTGAAATTGTCGATTTGCCTGGTATAGGAAGTTTAAGCCATACTTCGCCAGATGAAAAGATTGCGATAAAGGAAATTGAAAATTATTTAAACAAAAAAAACTCAATTTTTGTGCTGGTGTGTGATGCTGGGAATTTGAACAAAAATTTGTTTTTAGCTTATCAACTAAAAGAGTGTAATATAAAATTTGTTTTAGTTTTAAATATGATTAATGAGGTAAAATTAAATATTGATTTAGTCAAAAAAAAGTTAACTGATGAATTTAATTGTTTGACTTTGACCATTGATTGCAGAAGAAAAAAAGCAAAACATAAATTATTAGATATAAAATTAGATAAAAAAAACAGTGAAGAAGTAATAAAAAATTTAAGACATTTTATTAATTATGTTAAAAACGGCAATGAATTAAAAAATGCAGAAATTACCTATAAAAAAATAACAAATCTGCATATAAGCGATTGTTTTAATCAAGTAAAAACGGAAAAGTCCGATTTTTTATTGTCTTTTCCCAAGCTGTCGTTGCCTTTGTTTTTTCTTTTGTTTTGTTTTGCGTTTTTTTTGATATTTGGTCCTGTTGGGTCCTTGTTATCTGATTTTGTTGATGATTATTTTGTTAGTTTTGTTTTTGATTTTATTGTAATTAAGGCTTACAATATATCTGGGTTGTTTGGGGATTTTTTGAATTCGGTGCTGGTTGTGGGCGTTGGTTCGGTAATTTGTTTTTTGCCTCAGATTGTAATGTTGTTTTTGTTTTTGAGCTTAATAGAAGATTCAGGAATTATGTCTAGAATTTCTTTTTTGATTGATCCATTTTTTAGAAAATTTGGTCTTACTGGAAAAAGTGTTTTTTCTATTATGTCCGGTTTTGGTTGTACTACCAGTTCTGTTTTAGTTTCAAGAAATTTGGAGAATTCAATTGTAAGGAAAAAAACAATTTTTGTTTTACCGTTTGTTGGTTGTAGCGCAAAACTCCCAATTATATTAGTTGTGTCTAGTTTGTTTTTTGGCAAACTTGTGTTTCTTGTTTTAATTGGATTATATCTTATTTCATTGTTTGTTTGTTTGTTTATTCTAAAATTGTCAAATATTAAATTAGAACACCAACCTTTTCTTTTAGAAATTCCAAGATTGCGTATTCCTTATTTTAAAAAAGTTATTGCGGATACAAAATATAATGTTTTTAGTTTTGCAAGTAGGACTCTTGGAATTGTTGCGTTGTTGTGTTCCTTGTTGTTTTTTTTGTCTAACTTCGATTTTTATTTTAGAAATATTGCTGGAACAGAGAACAAAAGTATTTTAGAGGTGGTTGCTGGTTTTTTTGCACCAATTTTTAAGCCTTTGGGTTTTGGTTTTTTTGGGGTGGTTGTTGCCTTGTTTTTTGGTTTAGTGGCAAAAGAAATGATAGTTTCTGTTTTGGCAATGATTAATGGCGTTGGTGCTGGTATGCTTGGTTATGCTTTGTTAAATCCTGCGTCTGAAGTGTTTTTTACTTTACCTTCGGCGGTTTCGTTTGTTGTGTTTATTTTTTTGTTTTCTCCTTGCTTTCCATGTTTGTCGATGATTAGAAAAGAAATTGGTCTAAAAAGCGCTATTTTTTGTTTTGTCTTTCAATTTTTCTTGGCTTATTTGTTATCCTTGTTTGTTTATCAAATATTGATTGGTAACTTTATATTTTTATGGATTTTTGTTTCTTTGTTGTTTGCACTTTTTGGTTGGAGTGTGTTAAAATTGAGAAAAAGAAAGGGGCAGTGCGATGGCTGTAAAAATAAGTTTTGTTCATTCAGGAGAAAGTTGTAAGCTTTTTAAGGCTATCATTTCACATAAAAAAGAATTTTCGTTTAATTTGTTTTCAAGGCTATTGAGGGAAAAAGATATAAAAGTAAATGGAGTAAGGGTAGCAAAAAATGAAAATGTTTGCAAAGGAGATATTGTTGAAATTTTTTTGCCAGCATTAAAAACAGAAAAAACAGTTGACATAATTTTTGATGATGCAAACATAGTGGTTGCCAACAAGCCAGATGGGATTGAAGTTGTGCGTGACGATGGCGAAGACTTTTTGCATATGGTATCAAAATCTGTTGGTGACTCATTGCTTGCGGTTCATAGATTAGATAGAAACACCACTGGGTTAGTTGTTTTTGCAAAAAACAAGTTGGCGTATAATGAACTAACGAAGGCGTTTAAGGAAAGGACCATTCGAAAGTTTTATATTGCAAAAGTATATGGTTTTATGGAAAAGAAGAAAGCTGATTTGATTGCATATTTAAGAAAAGACGAGATTGAAAAAAGAAGTGTGATTAGCCTAAACCCAAAACCTGGGTTTTTTAAAATAGAAACTAGATATGTTGAGTTGAGTAGATGTGAAAAAAGTAAAGATAATCCAATTAGGAATAGTTTGATTGAGGTTGAGTTGGTGACTGGCAAAATGCATCAAATTAGAGCGCATCTGGCTTTTTTGGGTCACCCAATTGTGGGAGATGGCAAATACGCAGATAATTTAGCAAACCAGAAAATGAGAGTAAAAAAGCAAATGCTTTGTGCGTATAAAATTGTATTTGATTTTAACAATTCCAAAAAATTGCACTACTTGGCTCAAAAAACAATAGAAATTAAACCAAATTTTGTCTGAAATGTTGCATTTTTTTTTGCACGTTTGAAATATTATGTTTTGTAACTGTTTTTGATTTGTTTTCATATCATTTTATGAGGTGATGATATGAAAAATATTCTTTTAATTTTTGGTGGGGATTCGGCCGAGAGCGAGGTGTCGATTTTAACAGCTGCACAAGTTGAAAAAATGAATAATGGTAACTTTAAAATTTTTTCTTTGCTTGTTAGAAATGGTAAACTTTATCTTTGTAAGGATAAAATTTGTCCTAAGGTTTGTGCTTTAGATGATTTGCCGAAAAACAAATTTAAACAGGTTTCAGTTTTTGATGGATGCTTGTATTTGGTTAAGAAAAATTCCTTAACTAAACTAGCTAAAATTGACTGTGCCATTTTGGCGTGTCATGGTGGATACGGCGAAAATGGAGAACTGGTATCGATGTTGAATTTGTCAGGTATTCCTACTTCAGTTGGTAATGCTTCGGCTCTTATGATTTCTATGGATAAGACATTGTCAAAATCTTTTTTTAATGAAATAGGTGTTAATTGTTTGCCGGGGTTTTGGTTTGATAAAATTGATTGGGATAACAACAAAAAGGTTTTAATTGATAAAATAAACAAACTTGGTTTTCCTATTGTTGTTAAGCCAGCTCGACAGGGAAGTAGTGTTGGCGTGTCTTTTGTTCGTTCTATTAATAATCTTGACGATGCTGTTGAATTGGCAATTGTTTATGATGATAAAGTATTAATTGAGTCTGGTCTTAGTGATTTTAGAGAGTTTAATGTTAGTGTTATTTCGTTTAACGATAAAATTGTTATTAGTGAAATAGAAGAGCCTGTTAGAGAGGGTGCGATTTTATCTTTTAAAGACAAGTATTTGTCTGGTGGCAAAACTAATAAGTTTGACACTAGTAAAAAATTAGGTATTTTTTCTTGTGGCAAAAATGACTTTGATTTTGTGAATTCCGAAAACGAAATAGAAAAATGCCTAAATATTGGTGAAAATGCAAATAAAAAGCATAAGAAACATGTATTTTTAGAAAGAAGCAAGAATACAGATATAAATAAAATTGGAATGTCTTCTGCTGGCAGAAATTTTCCTGCAGAGCTAGATGGGGAGTTGGTAAAACAAATTAAATCATTCGCAAAACTTATTGTTGAGAAGTTGGAATTTTACGGAGTTTGCAGAATTGATTTTTTGGTTTCTGGTGATAAAGTTTTTGTTAATGAAATTAATGCCATTCCTGGAAGTCTTGCCTTTTATTTTTGGAATGTTGACGATTTTTTAGATCTATTAGTTTGTGGAGCTTGTTCAAATAATGTACGTAAAAAAGTTGTTCCAGTTGCTAAATTTTTGAATTAATTTTTAAAATGTTTTCTTTTTGTTTCTCTTTTTTTTGTTATTATGTTATATTTTAATTATGAGCGATACTAGTAATTTAAATAGCATAATTAGGCAGCAAAGAAAAAGTTTTAGGTTTTCTAAAAATTCTAACGAAAAGCAAGTTCCAAGAGTAACGAGATTTGTTACTACTAGCAGTGCTAAACTTGGAAAAAAATCTGCTCCAGGTAATGATGTTGACTCATCTAATATTCGCATTGAAAGCTATAACGATAAGGCTGATTACAAGTTTATGAACAAAAGCGTCCATCAGTTAGTTAATGATGTTAACTATAACTCTTTTTCTGGTTCTAGATCGAACTCGAGATCTTCTAAACTAAAGAAAGATTACATTGATATTAGAGCGTTGAAGATTAAAATTAGAGAAGAAAAAAATAATGAAACTAACAATTCTAAGTCTTTTGGTAGTGGGTTTGAAGGCCTTTTGAAAAAACATAATTTGACCGATAGTCTAAACAAAAATACTAATGAAGATATTTTGCAAAAACTTAAAATTAATAAAACCATTGAAATTCCAAAAAAACAAATAGTTGTTGAAAAGAATACTAAATCAGTCAACGAAAAACGGCCTTTACAAAAAGCTAATTCTTCTGCAAAAAAAAACACTCGAAAAAGGGCGAAGAAAATAGATTCAGATTTGTTTAAGACACCTTCTAAAAAGTCAATTTTTGATGATTTAAGTTGATGGAGTTTGTTTGCAAATGAAGATTCTTACACATTTTAAGCATTCGGTTTTTGCAGTTTTGCCAATTGCTGTTATTGTTACAGTTGTTGATTTGTGTTTCATGAATTTAGGAAGTCTTATTCCATTTTTGATTGGTTCTGGAATTTTAATTATTGGTCAGACTTTGTTTTTGATGTCTGTTGATAGTTCGGTCGTTAAAATGGGTGATTTAGTTGCTGGCTCTGTTACACGAAAGAATGGTCTTGTTTTGATTTTGTTGTTTGCTCTGGTATTTGGGGTTCTTTCTACGATTGCCGAACCTGATATTCAAGTTTTGGCGTCAGAAATTTCGGCATTTGGCATTAAAATTCCAAAAGTTGTTTTTGTTCTCGTAGTTGGAATTGGTGTCGGCGTTTTTTGTGTAATCGGTATTTTTAGAACTGTGCTTAAAATTCCTATTTGGATTATTGTTTTGGTTTCTTATGGCTGTGTTTTTATTTTGGCTTGTTTTTTGCCGGCAAATTATATTTCAGTGGCTTTTGACGCAAGTAGTGCATCTACGGGAATTGTAGCTGCGCCTTTTTTGATTGCTCTTTGCTCGGGGGTTGGCAGTAAAACTGATTCAAATTCAAGATCAAACAATTTTGGTTTGATTGGTATTACATCTATTGGTCCTGTATTGGCTGTTATGATTATGTTTTTGTGTGTTTCTTCGTCTGCAAGTTCTTCGGCTTTTTGGAGCTTTAGTTCTGGAAATTTATTTGTTGATGCTTTAATTAATGTTGCTTTGGCTATTGTTCCTATGCTTTTTGTTTTTTTTGTTTTTGATTTCGCCTTTTTGCACCTTTCTTGGAAAGTAAATTTTGAAATTTTAATAAATTTTTTAGTGATGAGTATTGGTTTGTTTTTGATTGTTTCTGGACTTGACTTTGGATTTATTGGTATGGCAAAAGAGTTGGGTGGTTTTTTGGGCGAAAAAAATTTGGGCATATTGTTGATGGTTTTATGTTCAATTTTTGGTTTTTGTATTGCGTTTGCTGAACCTGCTGTTAGAGTTTTGGGAAAACAAGTTGAAGACGCTTCTAATGGAAATATTAAGTCTATTCTTGTTGTGATTTCTGTTGGGTTGTCTTTGATGATTGGTATGATTTTGGCTATTGTTTCTGTTTGGCTAAATTGGAACATGGCCTATTTGTTGATAATAGTGCTAGGTTTGAGCTTGCTCCTTATGGTTTTTGCTCCAAATTCATTTATTGCAATTTCTTTTGATTCAGGAGGTGTTGCTCTTGGGCCAACTTCTTCTGCATTTTTGTTTCCTTTGGTGGTGGGCTTCGCATCGAGTTTTGGAGTTGATGTTGGGTTTGGGACTCTTGCTTTATTAGGTCTTGTTCCTTGTGTTGTTCTTCAAGTTATTGGTGTGGTATATTCTATAAAAAATAGATCTATTCCTTTAATTTCTTATGTGTATTCAAGAAAGAGGCGGTCTTTTTCGGGTGTTGATAAATATTCCGATTTTGAAGATTTGGAAAATTTTATTATGGATAAATATGGTGAATTATGAAAAAACAAAAAGATAATTTTTTAGGATTTAAATTGTCGGAGATTGGGAAATTAACAATGGTTTTATTTATTGTAAAACCAAAGCTAGAACATGATTTAAAAGTTGAACTTGGAAAGATGGGTGGGCGAGTTTTATTGTCTTGTCCCGCAAAGGGCGTTTCTAGAAAGCCTATTTTAGAGATGCTTGGTGTGGTTAGCGTTGATATGTATGTTGTATTTGCGATTGTTAGAGAGCCTGACAAGCACAATATTATTTTTAATATTGCGTCTAAGTTTGGGTTTGAAAAACCGGGGATTGGAAAGGCTTTTGCCGTTGATATTGATGGATATTTGGGCGCAAAATATCCTTTTGTGGAGGTGTAATATGAAAAAATTAAAAACAATTGAAGTGAACGAAAATAAATCTGATGATAGGAATAAAACTAATAAGCGTTTAAAAAACGCAGAAAAAGATTCTTCGGTGGTTTGTGTTGATATTAAAAAAGAAAATGAAAAACTTGATGATAGCAATCTGGGTGGGGTTGTTGAGCCTATTGTTCCAACTAACAGTAACGAACCTATGAAATTGTTGGTGTGCCATGTTACAAGAGGCTTTTCGGCAGATGTTGTTCAAACAGCTCGTGATTCTGGAAGTGAAGGGGCTGTGATTATTGAAGGAAGAGGACTTGGGCAAATTGAAAAAAAATTTTTTGGACTTAGAATTGAGCCAGAAAATGAATTGGTTTTTATTGCGGTGCCCGAACGCCTTTCAGTTAAAATTCCAAAAGCTATTTATTCAAAATTTTTTGGTAATCAAAATGCCAAAGTGATGGTGTTCGTTTTGCCTGTTTCTTCTTATTATCTATAAATTAGTGTGTTTATTTTGCGTTTTCGAGTATGGCTTTTATTATTTTGTTGTTTGCTTCGTTGTTTATTTGATTTGATTGATTTTTTTGTATTGTTTTAGACATTTTTTGTAAATCCTTTAAAGTTTGTGTAATGGACGTTGGACTTAAATTTTTTTGCCACAATGTTAAAGATAACCCTTTTTTTTCAAAATATATGGCATTCTCTTCTTGGTCGCCTCTAGAATTTCCCTTTGGCAATGGAACTATTATCATGGGAATTCTATGGTTTGCTAGCTCGAAAATTGTATTACTTCCACCCCTTGTTATTGCGTAATCAGTTATTGACATTAACTGGGGCATTTGATTGCTATATTCGTATTTGTGGTATTCTTTATTCTCATAATTTACATTATTACCTTTTCCGACCAAATGGATTACTTGATATTCTTTTGTTAATTCGGGTAAAATTTGCTCTATTGCTTTGTTTAATGCGACGGCGCCACTGCTTCCTCCGGTTATTAATAAAACTGGTTTGTTATTGTGTAAATTTAAATCTTTTTTTATTTGTTCTCTATTGTTGTTTTTAATAGGGGCTAGTGGTGGACCAGAATATTGCCCATTTTTTATTTTTGATGCAGTGTCTTCAAAACTAGTAAATACAATTTTGCATTTTTTTGCACATATTTTGTTGGCTAGTCCAGGACTTTTATCGGATTCATGGGCGATGATTGGTATCTTTAGTTTTTTTCCGGCCATAACGACCGGAACGCTTACAAATCCGCCCTTTGAAAATATTACATTTGCTTTATTTTCTTTTAATATTTTTTTTGCTTCGTTTATGCCTTTTGTTAATTTAAAAGGAATTAATAAATTGCATATTATTTTTTTTCTTACAAATTTGCATGTGGTTATTTCATGATATTCTATATTGGTTTGAGATATTAGGCTTTTTTCAATGCCCGTTTTTGAACCAATATAGATTATTTTATCAAAATGTTTTTTTAAATCTGGGATAAGATTAAGGTTTGGTGTTACATGTCCGGCTGTGCCGCCACCAGTCAATATAATTGTTTTGTTTTTCATCTCTATTAATATATGCATTATTGTGTTTTTTAGTTTATTCTTATCGTTTTTTTTGGTTAAAACATTTTGATGTTTTTTGGGGGTATGTTATACTTAATTTACTAGATTTTATTTGGCAGAGGTGCGTTGGTGACAAAAAGTTATGATGCAAAAGATATTAAGGTTTTGGAAGGACTAGATGCCGTCAGAATGCGTCCAGGTATGTATATTGGAACGACTGGGCCAAGAGGTCTTCACCATTTATTATGGGAAATTGTTGATAATGCTATTGATGAAGCTGCTAATGGATTTTGTAATAGAATTTTTGTTACTATTTTTAAAGATGGATCTATAGCTGTTGAAGATGAGGGGCGCGGTATTCCTACTGATATTCATCCTACCTTGAAAAAAAGCGGTGTTGAGGTTGTTTTTACACAGTTGCATGCTGGTGGCAAATTTGACAATGAAAATTATGCTTATTCGGGTGGTTTGCATGGCGTTGGGGCGAGTGTTGTTAACGCGTTGTCTAGATGGCTGGTTGTTGACGTCTTTAAAAACAATAAACATTTTAGACAAAGCTTTTCTTCAAAAATTGTTTCTGGCACTAAAATCTCTGGGGGAGTCCCAGATGGGCCTTTGACTGAGGTTGGTTCTACTAATAAACATGGGACTTGTGTTAGATTTTTGCCTGATGATAGATGTTTTGAAACAATTGTTTGGTCTGAAGAAACTATATCTAAACGACTAAGAGAAATGGCGTTTTTAAACAAGAATTTGGAGATTGTTTTTCAAGACAATCGCTCTGAAAATCCTATTTCAAAAACTTTCCAATATTCAGGTGGTTTGGTTGATTTTGTTAAATACCTTAATGAAGAGAAAAATGCTCTTTATGATAAGCCCATAGAATTATCTGGCGAGAAAGATGGTGTATTGCTTAATGTTGCAATTCAGCACACTGATGCTTATGCTGATTCTTTGTTTTCGTTTGTGAACAATATTCAAACTCCTGAAGGCGGAACTCATGAAGTTGGATTTAAGTCTGGAATTACTAGGGTTTTTAATAATTTGGCTAGAAAGCTAGGAGTTTTAAAAGATAAAATGCCTAATTTACTAGGAGATGATTTTCAGGAAGGATTGACTGCTGTTGTATCTGTTCATATTAAAAATGCACAATTTGAAGGACAGACGAAATCTAAACTTGGAAACCCAGAAGTTAAAACAGCTGTAGAATCTTTGGTTGTGCAACTTTTAACGGATTTTTTTGATGGGCGTGGCTCTGCTAAAATTGCAGACAAAATTTTGGACAAGGCTGTCGCTGCTGCAAAAGTTAGAGAAGCAACAAGAAAAGCAAAAGAAACGGCGAGAGCAAAAAATAGTCTTGAAAATGCAAATCTTATTGGAAAGTTGGCTAGTTGCTCGGGAAAGAAGCCCGAAGAAAATGAACTTTTTATTGTTGAAGGTGATTCGGCTGGCGGTAGTGCAAAACAGGCTAGAGATAGAAAATTTCAGGCAATTTTGCCATTGAGAGGAAAGCCTTTAAATGCCGAAAAAAAGAGAATTGATCAAGTTCTTTTAAATGAAGAAATTAGAACTATTATTTCTGCGCTTGGTGCCGGTATTGGAGAAGATTTTAGTGTTGAAAAACTTAAATATCACAAGGTTATTATTTTGGCTGATGCAGACCAAGATGGTGCGCACATTAGAGCGATTCTTTTGACCTTTTTCTTTAGATATATGAAGCAACTCGTTACTAATGGGCATGTGTTTATTGGTCTTCCACCTCTTTATAAAATTTCTAAACGGGATAAAACAGAATATGTTTATTCAGACGCCGAACTACCTGAAGCTATTTCTAGATTTGGTAAAAATTATGATTTGCAAAGATACAAAGGGTTGGGTGAGATGGATCCTGAACAACTTTGGGCTACTACAATGGATCCTAAAGTTAGAAGCTTGGTGCAGGTTACCATCGAAGATGCTGCAACTGCCGAAAAAATGATTTCTACTTTAATGGGTGATAATATCGAAGCTAGAAAGGCTTATATTATGGAGCATAGCGACTTTAATAAAGTAGATAATTTTGTAAATAAAAATATTAATTAGGAGTGTGTAATTATGAATATTTCTTATGCGAAAGTTTATTCTTTAAAGGAAGGGGATTTTTCTAGGACTCTTGGATCAAGTATTTTAAATTTTTTGAAGAGCAAAAATTATAAGGTGAACTCTGTTCTTGATGTTGCATGTGGAACAGGTGAGTTTGTTTCTGTTTTGCGAAACGGTTGTGTTGATGTTTCGGGTATTGATTTTGAAAAAGCGATGATTAATATTGCAAAGAAAAATGTGCCAGATGTTAATTTTTCTGTTGCGCCGTTGTTTGAGTTTGATCTTGGTAGAACTTTTGATTTAATTTCTATGAATTATGAAACGGTTAATTTTGCTTTGGATTTTGATGCGCTTGTAAAACTCTTTGCTAATGTTGCAAGACATTTGAACAATGGCGGTATTTTTGTTTTTGACTTTTTAACTCCATTTGCCGATATTAAAAATGATTTTAAATTTGATGAATCTTCTGATTTCGATTATTTTAAAAGACTTTCGGTGGCCGAGAATATTTATACTAAAACAGAAATTATTTATCAGTTGACTACTCAAAATTACAAAAAAATTAAAAATGTAGAAAATAGAAGAGTTTGGTCGGTTGATGATATTAAAAAAGCTCTTGCGGTTAATGGGTTTTATAATCATAATTTTGTGGATTATAGTCTTAATGTATTAAAAAAGCCGAAGAAAACTAGTAGAGTTCATGTTTTGGTTTATAAAAAATAATTGGGGTGCTTTATGTCAGATGATTTTTTAGGTGGAGAAGAGAATGGTTTAGTTGAAGATTCGGGGCTCATTAGAACTGATGGGTTTGGCAAAAATGTCTTTCAGAAAAATATTGACACTGTTATGCATGAGTCAATGATGCCTTATTCTGAGCATGTTATTTTGGATAGAGCTTTGCCTAGAGTCGAAGATGGTTTGAAGCCTTCTCAAAGGCGTATTTTGTATACTATGATGGAATTGGGGGTAACACCAGATAAGCCACATAGAAAATCTGCGCGTATTGTTGGGGATTGTTTGGGTAAATATCATCCGCATGGGGATTCTTCTGTTTATGACGCTATGGTGCGTATGGCTCAACCTTTTAATATGAGAGCCTGCTTGGTTGATGGACATGGGAATTTTGGAACTATTGATGGAGATTCTGCTGCTGCTATGCGTTATACTGAAGTTAGACTTACTCCTCTTGCTTTAGAATTGCTTAAAGATATAGACAAAGATACTGTTCCCTTTGAATTGAATTTTGATGACACATTAAAAGAGCCTACTATTTTGCCAGCTAGATTTCCTAATTTGCTTGTCAATGGGGCTAATGGTATTGCAGTTGGACTGGCAACAAATATTCCACCACATAATTTAGGAGAGGTTATTGCCGGTATTTGTGCATATATTGACAATCCTGATATTTCTTTGGAAAACCTTATGAAGTTTATTCCTGCACCAGATTTTCCTACTGGTGGATTTTTGATAGGAAAAGATGAACTTATAAATGCGTATAAAACTGGCAGAGGCAAAATAAAACTTAGAGCTAAAGTGCATTTTGAGGATTTAAATGGTAGAAAAACTATTGTTATTACAGAATTGCCTTATCAAGTTAACAAAGCTAGGTTGTTGCAGAAGATTTTAGAACTTAGTGAGACAAAAAAAGAATTACAAGATATTGCAGATATTGCAGATGAGTCTGATAGAGCTGGTATGCGTGCTACAATTAAACTTAAAAAAGACGCTGATCCTTCTAAAATTTTAGATGCGTTGTTTAGGTTTTCGGATCTTGAGGTAACATATGGTATTAACATGGTTGCTATTGCTGATGGTCGACCTCAACAAATGGGACTTTTAGATATTGTTGCGTATTATGTTGATTACCAAAGACAAGTTATTGTGAGAAGAACTAAATTTGATCTTGATGCGGCAAGAGAAAGAGCTCATATTTTGGAAGGATTGGTTATTGCTGTCGCCAATATTGATGAAGTTATTAAAATTATTAAAAAAAGCGCAAATACTAGTGAAGCTAAAACTAATTTAAAGGAAAAATTTGTTTTATCTGATAGACAAGCCCAGGCTATTTTGTTGTTGCGTTTGGCTGGATTGACTAGCCTTGAAATTGAAAAACTAAAACTTGAGCTTGAAGAAGTTAAAAATTTGATACAAAGATTATCTGCTATTCTTGCATCTAGAAAATTGCAGTTTGAAACAATTAAAACCGAACTTGGAGATATTAAAAGAAAATTTGCTGATGAACGCAAGGTTGAAATTTTAAATGATGAGTCTGAATATTCAACAGCCCAACAAGGGCCATCTGCGATTGTAGAAAAAGCAATAGTTGTTTTAACTCGTAATGGTTGTTTGAAGCGATTGTCGCCTAGGGCATTTTCGGCTTCTAGACGAGAAATTTTGCCAAGGTCGTCTAGCGCTGATGCTCTTATTTCTGTTGTTCAAACACAAACAGACAAAACTTTAATTGCGTTTACAGAGCTTGGAAATGCTGTTAAGGTTAATGTGGCGGATATCCCTGAATGTAGGCTTTCTGCAAAGGGTGTGTCATCACAAGATTTGGCTATTACTGATATAGTTGAGCCGTTTGTTGCTTTGTTCCAAATACCTGATGACCTGAATAATGCTGGTGAACTTTTATTTTTTGCACAATCTGGTTTGATTAAGCGTTCGGCTTGGACTGAGTATGGCCTCATTAAAAATTATTATCAAGCTGTAAAGCTTAAAGAAAATGACAAGCTTGTGTCAGTCGAGCCTTTCTATACTAATGGTGAACTTATTTTTGTAACAAAGCAGGGTATTATTCTTAGGGCGGATAAGTCTGATATTCCACAACAAGGAAGAGTGTCTTCGGGGGTTAAGGGGGTTGCCTTGGCTGAAGATGATCAAATTGTGTTTGCTGGTCAAGCTTTTGATTCTGATTTTATTGTGGTTTTACATCAAAATGCTTTTGCAAAAAAAGTAGCTCTGGCAGATATTGATGTTTTGGCTAGATACAGAAAAGGAGTTAAAATTTCTGAAACAAAGGATCCATTTGGGATCATCGTTTTTGCAGCTATTTATGCTGGATCTGATTTCGATATTTTGTGTAGAAACGAAGATGGAGAAGTGATCGGACATAATACTTCAGAATTTTTGCTCGCGTCTAGAATTGCAAAACCAGGTATTCTTACTAATAAATCTAAATTAATCTCGGCTATTAAGTTCTAGTCTTTGCGGTGTTTTTTTTGATGTTTTTGCAAATCATATTATTGTGAGGTTATAATGCCCAAGTTAAACAAAAAAGAAAAAATTATTATTTCGGTTTCGGTTTCGGTGGCTGCCGTTGCTTTGGTTTTTGTTTTTCTTGCTGTTTTTGGTGTTTTAAAATCTCGTAATAATTATTTTCTTTTCAAAAGGGTTGATAATGGATATGTTGTTACTGGTTTTGTTGGTGATAAAAAAGATCTTTTTATTCCCTCTTCATATAAAGGTCAAAATGTTGTTGGAATTGCAGACTCTGCCTTTTTTGATTCTAAATTAAGAGATGTTCAGTCTATTACTCTTCCATCTACTCTTGAATTTATTGGTGAAAATTCTTTTCGCGATCTTTGGTCTTTAAAATCTATTCATATTCCTAGTTCGGTCATTTCTATTGGGGCAAGGGCTTTTATGAATTGCGTTTCGCTTGATTCCGTTTCGTTTGGTGATGATTACTTATTGCAATCAATTTCGCCTAATGCCTTTTTTAATACCGATATTGTTAATAATCCCAATATGGAACTCCTAGTTAACAACATTCTTATCATTGATGGTGTAGCCATTACTGGTTTTAACCTTTCTGGTTTGTCTTTTACTATTCCAAAACAGATAGTTGTTTTGGGTGCTGATGTTTTTTATTCTAATCAAAAACTTAGTGCAAATATTTCTGTTCAGCAAGATAGCTTGCTTAGATATATTTCGGATTTTGCTTTTTCTAATATGTTTTATGTTAATAGTATTGATTTGTCAAATGCAAACCAACTTGTTCAAGTGGGAAAGAGTGCTTTTGAAAGAAATTCTGATTTACAAAATTTGGTTTTTCCTTCTAGTTTAAAAAAAGTAGGTGATTTTGCTTGTGCCTATTGCGTTGATTTGTTTAGTCTTAATTTTAATTATGCTGTTGTAGATTTTGGCAAAAATGTTTTTGATTATTGCCAAACAGTTACAAATATTTCAGTTGCTGGAAATTGCACAAACTTTGAGCAAGCCTTTGGAACAGCGGCACCGCTTTTAAGAAATATTAATTTAAAAATAACCACAGGCACTCTTTCTCTTGATATGGCCGAGGCTTTTGGTAATAAAACAACCAATTTGACTTTGGACTTGTCTGCCTCTGTTCAACCTTTTGCTCTTAAGTATTTTAGCATTTTGTCAAGTCTTGTTATTCCTGCCAATGCAGTTAATGATATTGATCCTTCAATTGTGATTAATTCTAATTCTGCTGGAAATAACAGATTGTTTTCTTTGACTATTTTTGGGGATCCTTCTAGTGAAAGTGAGTCTATTTCTATTAGGGGATATAACGTTTTTAAAAATGTTGAGAAATTGCGTCTTAACAATATTGATATTATTGAAGATTATTCATTTGCCAATATTTATAATTTAAAATATGTTTGGTTTGATGGAAACTATGACCATTCATTGGCCAATGATTTGGATTTTGTTGGAATTGGTTCTTTTATTAATACTAGTTGGCTTAATTCACTTAAAACCGATGAAGATATGGTTGTTTTAGCCAATACTTTATTATTTTTACAACAATTTTCTGATGATCAAATCGTAATACCTGATGGAATTGAAATTATTGATATTGATTCTATTTATTTAAATAGAAATTCTACTATTTACTTGCCAAACTCACTAATTTTTGTTGGTGCTCAAGCTATTTCTAATAATACTAACAAATTTGATGTTGAATTGGTGTTTGTGCTTTCTGATGATGGATTTTCTCATATACAAGACATAGGAGACTTTGCTTTTTTTAATGCCAATGTCAAAAATATTTCTACATTAAGAAAAAATGGAAATGATTTTATTGCTATGCACGATTCTTTGATTTTAGATTCGATAGTAAATGTTGGTCAATCAATCTTTGATTTGGATAATTTTGTTAATGCTAATGATGAATTTATTATTTTTGGCTCTACTGTTTTGTTAGGGGCCAATTTGAAAAAAGATACTTTTGTTGTGCCAAATGGTATTAGGGTTGTTGCGGATTTTGCTTTTGTTAATCAGAACAATTCGATTAAGTTTTTAATAATTCCTAATTCTGTGGTTGTTGTTGGAGATTCTGCTTTTGTTGGTTTTAATAATCTTGCTAAACTTGATATTGGAACAAATGTCTCTAATATTGGAGAATCTGCTTTTTGTATTACCGATCTTACTCAAATTGTTGTTCGTGTTTATCAAGTTTTAGATTTTTCTGTTATTTTTGAATCTGGTGGGCTTTTGCGTAATGAGGTTTTTGTTCCTGCTGATTTGTGTCAAATTTACCAAAGCGTTTATAATGTTAAGTTTATTGGATTTTAGGGTGGGGAATGAAGAGATTTAAAAAATTTTGGATTATTGGTGCGTCAACTTTGGGAGCTGTTTTAATAGCTCTAGCTGTGCTTTTGGCCGTTTTTATTCCAAAAAACAAAAAATCTTCAAACAACTTGGTTAGTTCTAATTGGGTTCTTGATGTTTCAAACACTAATTTAAGCTACTTTATGGGGGATAAGTTTGATATTTCTGGCTTAAAATTTAATAAATATATTGATGGAGTCTTATATTCGCAAGATGTAAGTTGGGATATGCTTGTTTTGCCAGAATCTGGTGTTGATTCGGCTTCGGGATTAAATAATAAGGGTTATTTTTTAGAGCATGGTGAAAAAAATATTTCTATTTCTGCTTTTGGATTAACTTATAACTTCCAGGTTTTTGTTCAAGAAGATGCCATTGTTTCTTTGCATTTTCCATCAGATATTAATATTAAACTTGTTGATGGTATGAGAGTTGAAGATGTTTATGATAAGTTTGTCTTGCTTGCTAGAACTTCGTTGGGTCGTGTTTTGGTTTTAGATAAATCGATGTTTTCAATTTCGGCCATTCAAGATTTGGCAGATCAACCTATTTTGCAACCTAATTCTATTTTAGTTAAAACCTATGAAGGTGCTATTTCGCAAGATGTTCGTATTTCTGTCAATTATGAATTTGTTTTTGGTGAAAATCTGCCACTGGCTTCTGATTTAGAAAAGGTTGATATTGTTTTACCTGCTAAATTAATTGAAAATAATGTTCAAGCCGTTTTGCCTGCTTGGGCCGTTCAGGACCTTTATAGATCGGTTGTTTCAAGAACTGATTTTGCTCAAACATTATATAATACTTATGTTGATGTGGTTTATGCAAATGGCGATACTTCTTACGCATTCTTTTCTGATGGTAAATATGTTTTTCAAATTGAGAAATTGATTTTAAATAACAAAACTATTTTTGCTTACAAATTTGTACTTAATGAGGGTAGGATCCCGACATTATATGATGATACATTTTCGCGTCAGGCTTTTGTTTTTAAAATAGATAATATCGTTTTTTCTCCTTTTGGCAAGGATTATTCTTTGGTTGAATATAATGGATATTTTGTTCCTTCATCGGCAGAAGTTGTTGGTGTAGCAAGTGATAATTCCTTGCTTTTTATTCCAAATGAAGATTCTTATAATAATTTAGTTTTCTTCGCCGAAAACATTACAACAACTAATGTTTCGGTTTCTATGTCTTGGCTTGGCCTAAGTGAAGAATATATTTTTGCTAACGATTATTCGTCATCTATAGTTGTTACACCCGATTATTCTATAAACAAATCAACAATTAGGCAAAATCAATTTTTTGTTTTAACTTTGAATTCTGTCGAATATTTTGTTGAAGAGTCCGTCTTCTTTGATTTTTTAGGTGATAATGCGACGTTTTCTTTAAATTATTATCATAATTATGGCTTTGCAGACCAAAGTAAAGTAAATTATTATAATGGTCTATTTTATTTTGAAAACGGAGATTTGGTTGATGTTCCCAACATTACCGAGCGTATGGAATATTTTGATACGTTGGGCAATTTAATTGGCTATTCTATTTTTTTATCGCATACAGGTGGTTTTTCTTTATCTTATTTGGGTGATTCTGTTTTGGCGCAAAATCCATCTGGTGAGTTTGTAACTGTGCCAGTTTTGAGCTTTGGAAATTCTACTCCTACATTT
>CALVJV010000040.1 GCA_944332395.1 uncultured Clostridia bacterium
TCTTTTGTCTGATCTGAAATTTCTTTATTATCTAACAATTTTTCAACAACTGCTAAGGCATCTACAAACTCTTGTTGATTTCTAATTTCAATATTTCCAGATCTATTCCTATAAAAATCTTTTTTCCTTTTTTCCTCAGCGCTAACAATCTTTTTTTTATCTGACTTACCTAAATCCAACACTTGCCTTTTTTCTTGCTTTGATTTTTTATCAACAACACACGCATCGTTAATATAACAATTAGTAGAAACATCTAATAGACTTTCTTGCCCTTCAAAAATCAAATTTAAATCAACATTATTGTCTAAAAAATCTACAAAGTCTTGAAATTCTTCTACGCACATTCTATATTCATGTTGGCGCATTGCAGTATAGATGTAATAATTTATTCTATAAAGCAAAAACAAAATAAATGGGACCAATAATGCTTCCGCTATTATCTTTGCTGTAACGGCTTCATTTGCTCCAAGTGACGCAAAAGACAATAAAAAAACAAAAAAAGTAACAACCCATATTGCAAATTTCATCATTGATCTATTTTGTTTTTGCACTCCACCCATAACCGGACCATCTAACATATCATATTGAGTTAAATAGTCACTAGGAACACCAACTTTAGTTTGTTCAAATTTACGCCATTTTCTAGCACACGCTGTTGGCAACTTTTTAAAATATTTTGAAAATTCAAAATAAGCATTCGGAGTCTTGGGAGTAACCGCGAGGGACTTTCTCATCTTATCCCAAATTCTAGTTACCTTAAGTTCGTGGCAAAACAACAATGAAAGCACTGACCATATAATAAAAAGGCCTAATATTCCCAAACCTATGTACAACAACTTGTCTTGTGTCGCAAAAGCTTTCATTACATGAAAGGTTGTTCGAATATACTCAAAAACTTCCATATTTTAATCATCTCCAACTTTTTTATTAGTATATCAAATTAATATGCAAAAGTAAAATATATTATTAAATTTAGCAAACTCTAATAAATTCATTCGTATAAAAAGAATAAATTGCAACATCTGATGGTCTTTTAAATGCTTTACTTGCAGCCAATTGATAAAGTTGCATTTGTTTTTTATGTTTCTTTATAAACATCTCGGTGTTTTGATTAGAACCAGTTTTATAATCAACAATTAATATTCTATCTTTGTCAAAAATCACCAAATCAAAAACTCCCTGAATTAAAATTTTTTCTTCAACTTGACAATTTTCTAACACCTGATTTGCTGGGACACTCATTAAAAATTGCTGTTCCCTTAACACTTTGCGTTTGCTATTACTCAACACAAGGAACAAAGGAGAATTTAAACATTTTAATATTTTTTCATCATCTATCAAATCTAGTTCTTGTTGAGCAATCAAACCACTATCCAACATTTTTGCTTTTTCTTTTAGAATTAATTCTTTTGTGTTCGCCGAAAAATCAACATTCTGCATAAAATGATGATAGGCATTCCCAACTTCAGTAGATGATTCACCCGCCAATTGGCCAACTTCATATTCATCAACACCTTTAGCCAATTCTGTAACTGAATATTTTTGTGATAAATTGACTGCATTTTCATGTGGGTATTTGAATTCATAAAATTGTGATAGTTCTTCAATTAATTGACTGTTTTTTGGCAATTCTATTGGATGCGCAACCATCTCATCAGTTTTTTCTTCACATAACAATTCAAAACTTTCTTTCACTACATTAACATATAATGGAGGGAATTTTTGATTAAAAAATTTTGAAATTAGATCAAAGAAAGAATTAGATGCCAAAATGTTTTTTTCTTTTATTTCTTGATCTGTTGGATCTCCAATGCCGATAATTATCAAATTGTTTATAGCTCTAGTAAGCGCTACATACAATAATCTAATATCTTCCTCCAATTGTCTTCTCTGTAAATCAAGTTTTATTGCATTTTTAATCAAATTGCTGGATTTGGATCTTTCTAACGTATTAAACGAAGAAATTCCAACACCAAGTTTTTTTGAATACAAAATGTCTTTTGTCAAATTTTCTCTATTAAAAGGCCTACCCGCTCCAACCAATATAACCACCGGAAATTCCAAGCCCTTGCTTTTGTGTATTGTTGTAACCAAGATATTTTGAAAACTTCTTATCATATCATTCTGATTTAAAACCGCTTCACCATGTACCGGCGCTATATTGTCCAAAGCAAAAAAACCAACATTTTCAGCATTCCAAATAAATAATTCCAAATCATTATTGCTTTTAGATTTTAATAAATTTTCTTTTAGGCTCTCAAGTAAATATATTTTTTTATCATATTCCTCTTCTAGCAAATCTAAAAAATCTGTCTTTTTTTCTATTTCAAAAATCAGATCGCAAACAGTCATATAAGAAGAACAAAACCTCATGTAATTTAATAACTCATAAAAATTTTTTAGTTTTTTCTGCGAACTCATCAAATTTACAGGAACTATTTTACAAGTTAAAAATGCCTCTATTGTTTCAAAAAAATGCGGTTTATCCCCAATAAACAATTTAATATTTGCAAGCTCACCATAAGACAATTTACCAAATATTCCAACAAGCGCAACAAACAGAGAAATGTCATCTTTAGGATTTAAAATGAGTTTCATTAAATGAAGAAGTTCATTCATGTCGCAATCATCAAAAATATTCACCGAAATGTCAGGAGAAAAAGAATATCCCGCCTTTTCCGCTGTAGCTAAGACTGTTTTTAAATAGTCTCCCCTTGAAGCCGTTAGTACTGCTATATCCGAAGCTTGAATAAGACGAAAGTCTTGCTTTGATGGATCAAATATTTTAATATTTGAGATTTCTTTCAAAACTTTTATTAATTCTTTCCCTTCTGCAACTGCTGAAGAAAATTTAGGATTATTTGAATTTACATGTTTTTTTATAGAATATAGATCATAATTTCCAGATCTTTCCTGTACCTGTTTTGCTTTTTTTATTGCACAAATCCTAACACGAGGGAAATTGCCTGGAGCAAACCTGCTTAACAATCCTTGGCCACCAAGTTCTGGAAATAAATCTCCTCCTTTTTGCATGACTCCATAATTTTTATAATCTTCTCCCCCAATCGATAATGTCATTATCTTTTCAAACAAATTATTAACAAATGCAATTAAGTCCTGATGCGACCTAAAGTTTTTGCTTAAATTAACAACCTCTCCACCTTCTTTGATGTATTTTTCTCTCACTTTTAAGAAAATTTCTGGTTCTGCTAATCTAAAAGCATAAATTGATTGTTTAATATCTCCCACAAAGAATATACCATTGTCTAATATCTCTGAATATATCGCATACTGAATTTGATTAGTATCCTGAAATTCATCAACAAACACTGCTTTTATTTCTTTTATAATCTCTAATTTTATTTTTGGATTTTTTAGAAGCATCAATAAATACTTTTCTAGGTCAGCAAAGTCCAAAGCGCCCATTTCTATTTTTAATTTTGAATATTCCTGATTGAATTCATTAACTAAATTAAAAACTGCCAACAATCTTTTTTGCGCCTGAATGATCTCTTCGTTTTGATGATCGAAACTCTTCTCTACACAAAAAATATCTGACATATTTTCAAAAAATTTTTTTATATTTGCTCTTAATATCGTTACTTTTTCAGCCAATTCTTCGTTGGTTTGCTTATACAATTTAGAACTCAAACTAAATTCTGATGCAACTATTTTCATCTGCGCCAACATATTTGTTTCTTTTACTCTTGATAGATGAAATTCTAGTTCACATAATACATTTAGTAATTTATCCGCCGACTCTTTTTTGCATTCATCTATCAGATTAACAACCTTTTGATGAAAAAACTTAGCCCTTTCTGAAACTTCCTTAATTAAGAATTTAACAGCGAGATTTTGTTCATCAATTTTTGACAAGTTTTTAATGGCCATATTTTTAAATGTATCTACGTCTTCCAAAGAATCAAAAAAATTTTGAAATTCAACAACTAGTTCTCTAAGGGCGGTGTCTTTTCTATTCTGCGAAAAAATATCAACTAAATCGAAAAACGACTCGTCTTTTTTTTGTGTTAAATTAAAAATTACTGAATCCAAGGCTTGATTTTTTAAAATCACCGACGAGTTATCATCTAGTACAGTAAAAGCCGGATCAATACCCAATTCATAAAAATATTGTTTTAAAATCTTGCTGGCAAAAGAATGTAATGTAGAAATATTGGCACAATCAATTTCTTCGGCCTGCTCTCTAGCAAATACAGAATTGCTATTTTGTAACTTATTTTTTATTCTAAATTTCATTTCAAAAGCAGCCGCTTTTGTAAATGTTAAAACTAAAATATTGCTAATCGGAATATTCTTTTCAACCAAATTAACAACTCTTTGTGTCAAAACAGCCGTCTTTCCACTACCAGCCCCAGCAGACACTATAATTTTTTTATTCTCTGAATTTATGGCCGTTAGTTGCTCACTTGTGAAATCCATTTTTCTTTGCCTCCAAGATATCTACCAATCCTACCTTCTTTGCTTGTATACGCACACTCTCAAAATTTTTATCTATTTTGCAAGCTGCTTTAAACTGACAATAATCACAAGGCCTTGATCCGGAAATTTCTAATGGCGTCGCTTCAATTTCTCCAGAATTAATTTCAAAAACAGCCTGTTCAATTAACATTTTAGCGTAGTCTGCTAGCTCTACAAGTTCATTTTCATCAAAGGCATTGCCGGTGTTTTTTAAAACTTTTTTTCCAAGTATTCTATTTTCTTTGCTCGTAGATAACGCCATATCAACCAAATTACTTTTTGGGTTATCTAACGACATATTATAATCGAGTTCATTAATAACATCTATGTTTTTTGAAAAGTATCCCAAAAGTTTATAGGATTCTAACAAATCAGAATCTTTTCTAAAAATGCTTTTTATGGGTAAATAAAAAACCCCTGCCGGTCTGAATTCTTTTTTATTTAGAACCGCTAACAAATAAACAAATAGTTGGATTTTCTTTCCGTAATACAAGTTGCTTAAATCTAAATCTATTTGCCCAGTTTTGTAATCTATTAAACGCACTAAATTATTGCAGACATCCATTCTATCAATTTTCCCTTCAACAACTATGTCTGATTTATCTAATGACACCGCCGGGAGCAAGCCATTGATCCCAAAATTTAATTCCGCACACTTTGGTTTAAATCCAGAGCCTTCAACTCCTTTTAAAACCGCATAACAAAGCCTACATGCTTCATTTTTTAATGCTTCTATTTGAAGTTTATTAACTTTTATATTATATTTTTCTTCGTTTAATACTATAGACAAAACATCTTTCATTGTTTTTGCAAAAGAATCATCAGTCATGGCAAATTTTTCTTTTAATAATTCATTTGTAAAAACTTCTAAACACTTATGTAAAAAGTTCCCAATGTCTAAAGCCTTTATCTTTGCTAATTCCTTTTCTTTAATGCGCAATCCATATTTAACATAATGCAAATATGGACAAGTATAATAAGTTTCAATCTGACTAATACTTGTCTTATTTGATGCAAAAAACAATTTTTTTGCATCAAATTTACTTGTTTCAAATTCTTTATTTGGGCTTTCTATTTCTTTTTCTTTTTTTAGTATACTAGACACTGCATCCAAAAGTTCCAAATTTAGACCAAGCATATGATGGTGTTTTAGTCTATCGTTTAATATAGACATAACTTCTCTTGCCCCAGTTTTACATTTAGCTCTTTCCTTAAGTTGTCTAAATTCATTAATTGTATTTGTATCAATTGTTTCTTCTTGTATTGGCAAGCCATTTTTTAAACATATTTCTTTTAAGGCTCTTATGGGACTGGCCAATTCTTTCCTTTCGCCAAGCACTTTTTGTGGGTATGTGATTATAATTTCTTTTTCTGCTAATTGTAATAGTTCTGATACTTTTAGTTTTTCCAATTCATTAACTCGTTCTGTTGTTGGACCAATTTTTTTGCCAAATCTATTCGATATTTCAAAAAGTTCCTTATCTGTTAAAATGCCATTATCTGCAATTAATGTAGGGAAATCTCCATCAATTGCATTAAGTATATAGTAATATTTTCTTGGAATGTGTTTTGATGTAGAAATATCTGTTAAATAAACCATATCCAATGTTGGCGGAACCGTTTTAACCCTGATAGCCTCAACACCACTTTGCCATATTTCTATAAATTCCTGCAAACTTATAACATCGCAATTAAATACATTTTTTATTTCCTCAAATAAATTGTTCAACTTTTCAAAACACGCCTTGGATAAAATCTGTTCTTGCTTGTTATCCTGCAATGTTAAAAATTTTTCTAATTCATCTAAAATATTAAATTTTTCAATAAAATCTTTTATTGTAGAAATATATTGATCAACACAAGAATTATCTTTTGGTAATAAGGTAATATAATTTTGTAATATCCTATGAACCTTACATATTGTTTCAAAATCCAAATCGTCCATACCCACAACAATTGGGTTTTCAACATCTTCAAACTCTATTCCATGTTTTTCACAAAAATTTTCATAAAGACTAATTTCATTTATGTCATTCTTTAATAAAATATTTTTGCTAAAAGAAACTAGACTTTTTACACTTCTTTTGTTTGTCCCCAACAATAAAAATTTTTCAATTAAAACAAATAACGGATTTTGCCTTATTGATTTGGGGGCATCAACAAATAGTGGAATGCCAAACTTCGAAAAACGCTCTTTAATTTTTGCGTTATACAATTCAATATCTGGAACTACAACTTCAAAATCATTATACCTTGCACCACTTCTTACTTTTTCACAAATGTTATCCAATACAAATTTTATTTCTTCAAATCTATTTTTGCATCTTACTATCTTAACGCCATCACACTCCATGGCTTTTTTTTGTTTTGAATATAGATTTTCTGCAATTAGCAGGGCTCTTCCCTTTAAACTATTTTGCCTTTTAAAAACAACATTACAACAAAGTTTATTTGCAATTTCTAAAAATTCGTCACATAAAGAACTATTAACTAATTGTTGATTATCAAACTCCTTGACCGACACAAAAACGCACTTTGCCGTTTTTATTATTTCTTCAACTAGGGATAGCGAAGTCGCACTCAAATCATCATAACCAACAAAGCCCACACATTTGTCTTTAAAGAAACCAGATTTAATTCTTTCAGTTATCAATTTTTTTTGATCAATTGCATCATAAATCTTTGATGAACACAATTTTTTATATTGATTCTGAATCATTGCTAAATCGATTAACTTACAATCAAGGGCATTATCATCTTTTAAATTTATATTATCCAAATTAACATCACTTTCTCTAATAATAGACAACAACTTTTGTACATTATGCGCAAATCCAATTTTTTTTGACGATTTTTGAAATGCAATCATTTGGTTTTCTCTAATTATTTTAGATATCAGCATACTAGAAAACTCATTGGTCGCGACTTTATACGAAGGAAATAATTGAGAAAACAATCTACTAAAATTTGTTACCGATATTCCACAAACAGCATTTTCTACTGCTTTTTTTACAAGCATTTTTTCAGTTATTAATGTTGAGTTTTCAGGAGAAAATAGAATAACATCTTCATCCAACCCAATTATTTCATCTATTAATCTTTTTGATGCGGAAATTTGATTTTTATCCGAAACAACTATTAATTTCATAATAACCATATTATCACAAATCACACAAAATTTTCAAGTGTTAATTAAAAATATAACTAAAAATCAATATAAAAGAAAATTTCATTGCAAAAAAAATTTTTTTATATTATTATTAACATATGAAAATTGAAAAAGTTGTTCTTCTTGTTTCAGGCATTATTGATATTTTATTTTGTTTGGGTTTAATACTAATTTCTATTTTTACCATAACTATAGGCGGTTCTATTTCAAATTTTTACCCACAAGATTATTTTGGAATAACAAAATTAACAAAAGCAATTATTTTGGTGTTTGGATTTCTGTTTTTTATATTAAGCCTAATATTTATGGCTTTCGGGATCAAAACAATTACACTGATAAAAAAAGATGATGAATCATTTAAAAAGTGCAAATGGTTTTCTTTTTCGTTTGCTGTAGTTTTGTTTGTAATATTTATTATTTCAATTCTAATTTTAATTGAAAACATACTAACAGAAAAAAGTTTTCTTTTTAGCGCAATCATATCTGCCGTATCCTTAATAGATCTTTCATTAAAATTAGCTAGTTTTATTCTTATAACAAAAAAAGAAAGAAAAAAATAAAAACCCCGCAGTCGCGGGGTTTAATCATTTAATAGGATTCAATTTATATTTATTTAATAAACAACAAACAATATCAAAAATCCACCAAACTACGCCTATAATACATATAATTGAAACAAATTTTGCAAGCCAAATAACTATTGCATCTTTTTTTCCTATATATAATTTATCTAACGCAAACGGCAAAATACAAAGCAAAAGCAAAATAACATTTATCTTTTTTTCAGACATTCTAATAACCTCCTGTTTTGTTACATGATATGTCAAAAGATTTTTAGTTATTCGTATTTTCTACAATTTTTTCAATTTTTCCTCTAGAAATATAAACGACTTTATCACAAAGCAGGCTCATTTCATCGTGATGCGAGAAAACAATTATAGTTCTGTCTTTAGTTAATTTTCTAAATAATTGAGCCAAATCAGCTCGGTCTCTTGCAGATAATTGCGTCGGAAACTCGTATATTACAATAATTTCTGCCGTACTAAGCAAAGCCCTACAAAGCCCTAAAAGGAAAACCTCTTTTTCGTTCATCATTTTTAAGTCATCTATTTGCGTATTAAACTTATTAGGAAGCGCATTAATTGCTTCTAACACGCCTATCTCCTGGCATGCTTTTAAAATTTGCTTTCGATTTTTATTAAACATCATAAGATTGTCTAAAATAGTTCCTTTGAAAAAAAATGGCTTATGAGTAGTATATGCAATATTTTTATGGTGCACAGATGGATCATAATCGTATAAGTCAATTCCACCAAGTAATACTTTCCCCGAATCTGGTTTTATGGCTCTACGCAGAATATGAAAAATACTTCTTTTCCCACAATTTTTTTGTCCACATATTAAAACTAGCGACCCTTTAGAAACAGACATATTAAAATCATTTAATGAATTCACATATTCTGTATGATATAGAGACTCTGAATCAACACTAACATTAACAAAATCCAATGTGCCCTCTATCTTATTTACTTTTCTTGATCCAAATTCAATTAATTCCTTAGGAGAAAAATCCATAATAGTTTTTATTCTATTAACAGAAACATCTGCGACACTTTGTTCTTTAAAAATCAAAATAAAACTGTTAACTTTTTCTATTGTAGGCGACAAATATCCTACTATTACAAGATATGATGTAAGCGTCAAATTATTTCCGGATACAAGATAGATCAAATAAACCGTTGTTGCACATATAATAGTTTGCCAAATAACATAAACCCAATTATCAACAAATGAATTCCAAAGAGTTCTTTTATACCTGCTTTTTATATATGGTTCCGTAAGATCGATATATTCTTCTTCAATATCATCTTCCAGGTTATTATCCCTAATCATTGCTCTTGCATCGCTTATATCAATAACTTTTTCTAAAACTAAATCTTTTGATTCGGAAACTTTTTTCCCGTAATGGCCTATTTTTTTGCCTGCATATGTTAATAAAAAATAATTTAAAACACTTATAGCAATTATAATGGCACCAGCAATTGGACTTGATGTAAATACTACAATAATCGTTACAACAACTCTAAAAAGATAGGACGTCTTTGTACAAATAATATCTGCAAAATTCGAAACCGTATATATGTCTGAGCTTATTATATTCAAGATTTTTTCTTTTGAAGTTTCTTTAAAATTTTTATCGCTGGCTCCAATTATCTTTTTGTATATTTTTGAACTAATTTTTTTATAAGAATAGCCCAATAAACGTTCATAGTTCCAATAATTGATATGCCAAAAAATAATTCTCAAAGTCAAAGCCAAAAATCCCAAGACAATCCAAATAATTGCCCATTTATAATTTTGGTTTGTAATTTCGGTAACGGCGTTAGCTGCGGCTATTGGTTCAAAAACGTAAGAAACAGAAGTAAAACATGCAGTCAACATGCTTATCATAAACAATTTTTTTGATGGTTGAACAACATTATACCACTCTTTCAATTCGGCTATTCGCGATTTCTTTTGCATTGTAAAACATCCTTAAACATTAAATCTAAACAACATAACATCACCATCTTGAACAATATAATCCTTTCCTTCTACCCTTACCTTGCCTTGATCTTTCGCAAATTTATACCCACCACATTCTATTAGTGTACTATATGGTACGACCTCAGCTTTGATAAAACCTTTTTCAAAATCTGAATGGATTTTTCCAGCAGCCCCTGGCGCCCTTGTTCCTTTTTCAATAGTCCACGCTCTAACTTCTTTTTCGCCTGCCGTCAAAAAAGAAATCTGACCTAATAATTCATAGCTTAATTTTATTATTTTATTTAAGCCACTCTCATTCAACCCCAAATCAGCTAAAAATTCTTTTCTATCTTCATCACTTAATTCGGTTAATTCCTGTTCAACTTTTGCCGAAATAGTTACAACTTTTGAATTATCAATTTTAGCAATATCAAATACTTTTTTAACTAATTCCAACTTTTGAGGATCTTGTGTTATATCCTTTTCTGAAATATTACATACATAAACAACAGGTTTAGCCGTTAACAAATATAAACTATCAATATATCTTTTTTCTTCTGGTGTCTGAATTACCGCTCTTGCTGGAATGCCCTTGTTTAACGCACTCTCAAGTTTTTCTATTACTATCTTTTCAAAATTGCCCTCTTTGTCTCCAGCTTTTATTTTTTTCTCAACTTTATCTTTTTGTTTTGACAAGGTCTCTAAGTCTGCGAGTGCAAGTTCTGTATTAATTGTTTCAATGTCATCAACTGGACTAATCCTACCAGAAACATGAGTAATATTTGTATCTTCAAAACATCTTACAACATGCAAAATGGCTTCAACTTCTCTAATTGCGGCCAAAAAGCGATTTCCCAAACCTTCACCTTTAGATGCACCTTTTACCAATCCAGCAATATCTACAAACTTTACAAAAGCTGGGACAACACTTTTTGTATTATATAACTTAGCCAATACTTGCAATCTTTCATCAGGGACTTCAACAACACCAACATTTGGTTCTATAGTACAAAATGGATAATTTGCGCTCTCTGCGCCAGCTTTAGTTAACGCGTTAAATAATGTGCTTTTCCCAACATTGGGCAATCCAACAACTCCTAGTTCCATACTTCCTCTTCTGAATCATTCTAACAAACAAATTTATTTTTTCAAAGCATTTTATAATAATTAAAATCATATTCATTAATACAAGGAGGATTTTATGAATTTATTATTTTCTTTTATATTAGGCATAATTCAAGGCGTTACAGAATTCCTCCCACTATCTTCAAGTGGCCATCTTTTGTTGGCAGAATATTTTTTTAATATTCCAGGAAATCTGTTTTTTAATCTTTTGCTACATTTAGCAACATTATTAGCTGTAATTTTATTCTTTTGGAAAGAATTTATTTATTGCATTAAAAACCCATTTTCCAAACAAACTCTATCATTATTAATATCTACAATTTTTACAACAATTTTAGCGATAGGGCTATCAAAAATACCTGGATTGGTTGAAGGTGTAGTTTTGGGCCCTAGTTTTATCATTACATCTATTATTCTCGTAGTTAGCGAACTAATTTCAAGACGCAAAAAAAACAAATACAAAAACTCAAAAATTACTTATAAAAAAGCCTGTTTAGTTGGGATTGTCCAAGGAGTCGCAGTTCTCCCTGGAATATCAAGATCAGGTTCTACTATATCTTTTCTAAGATCAATTGGAATAGGAGATGAGGAATCATCAAAATTTAGTTTTTTGATGTCAATCCCAATAATTATAGGCGGTATGATATTTGAAATATTAAAAAATCAATCCGCAATCTCCCATATAGGATTTGGTTCCTGCATAATTGGATTTTTGAGTTCATTTATATTTGGATTGGCATCATTGTGGATATTTTCTAAATTGCTAAAATCAAGCAAATGGTGGGTTTTTGCCCCATATTTGTTTGTTTTGGGTGTTACCATAACCATTTGGCAATATGTTATTTAAGCATTAGCCATTGAATACAAAGCAATTTTACCGCTGGTACTAGTAATTTTTATTAATTTTGCCTCTCCACCCGCCGGAATACTTTGAACCGAATGATACGATTTTCCGGTATAATTTAAACCAGTTATTTTTATGTCAGCATCAGTTTTTTCACTATCAATCCAAATATATCTATTTGTTTCCGAAATCGAGTCTGGTACAACAACCTTAATAGAATTACTTGTTCCAGTTATATCAATTTTACCCAACACATTCTTAAACACAACACTAACAAATCCACCAGCTGAAATAGTTGCAGGGCCATTCATGTTTGATGCTGTTACATTGCCATTTTTACCAGTTGTTATTGTCGTTGCTGCACCCAACTCTACATTTTGAAGTTCAACATCTCCACTTGTGGTTGTAATGTTACAACTTTTTAATACTTTTCCTATTTCAATATTCGCCGTTTTTGCAGTAATCTTAACCGTAGAAACTTGCTCTATTTCAACACGTCCACTACTCGTTGATATTTCAAGATCTAGAATTTTAGACAATGGACCATTTTCCTTCTCTGTATCGGACCTTGAATTATCTCCAATATAAATCTTTCCTTTGTTCGTTTTGATATTAACGAAGCTATTTAAATATTCACCGATCAAATAAATGTCACCTGTGTTTGTCTCAATATTTGTTTTACCGCCAACCCCTGCAGTTGCCACCTTTAAATTTTGACCAATCTCAACTTTTCCACTTGTTGTCTTTATTGTTAAATCACCAACAACATGTTGCAATGTCACAACTCCTTTTTTTGTTGTAATATCAACATTTCCAAAAACGCTAGTCCCTTCTGCGGTGCTAACTACCTTTCCATTTGTGGTTTTTGCACTCAACTCCCCGGCAGAAATGAATTCTAAACTATATTTTCCACCATCGTAAGATAACTTACCAGATACAGTTGTTAAAATCTTAGCACCTTTCGAAATAATATTAGCACCATTTAAATTCATCGTCGATGGTATTGTTATCTTTTGAGATTTATTATTTATGTTCAACATTTTAACTTTCATATTATCGGCAAAATTAATTACACCATTTGTTTGAATTGTTAATGAGTCTATTTCTGACACTACCTGGTCATTCCCAACAAATGTTATTTTAGATTTATTACTTGAAAATGTTACATTATGGGAACGATAAGTTGCTGGAATTTTGCACTTTAGAGAAAACGATGAATTTACTCCCCACAAAAACGCAACATATTCTGAGGTCGCAATTTTTAAATTTCCAGTTTCGTCGTCTATCTCCAAAGAAATATTTGGTCTATCAATATCCGTACGCGTAAATCCATTAAACTTTTGAACGAATGTAAATTCAAAATTGGAATAAGGGTGAAATTCAACTTCTATTGGCACGCCATTAGTGTCAAATACTAAATCACCCGAAACAGCTTTATCATATGTTTTTGTTACTTCTGTAGAATTACTAGCCGTTGCTTTTATATACTTAATTCCAAAAACCTCAGCTCCAGGCGACAGCATCAAAAACAAGCCAATTCCAATAACTGCTATTATAAATGATCCTATCAACAACCCCATTATAAATAAAAAATTTCTCATTTTTTCCTCCTTTATTCTAGTTCTGCTCGAATACGCCTGATGCCAGCAGAAGAACTTTGTTCTTTCACGATTTTAAATTTACCTAACTCGCCTGTGTAGTCTACATGCGGACCACCACAAATTTCTCTAGAAAAATCTCCTATAGAATAAACCTTTACAATTTGGCCATATTTATTATCAAAAACACCAATAGCCCCATCTTTCTTCGCGTCCTCTAAACTCTTTTCTTCACATACAACTTTAATATTTTTCGAAATTTGATTATTTACCAAAGTTTCTACCTCTTTTATTTGCTCAATAGTCAAAGGTTTGTCGTGAGAAAAATCAAATCGCAAGCGTTCACTTGTAATATTACTGCCTCTCTGGTAAACATGTTCGCCAAGAACTTTTCTTAGAGCTGCATTAAGTAAATGACAAGCAGTATGAAGCCTTATAGTCTTTTCACTCGTATCCGCCAACCCTCCTTTAAAATGCTGCTCAGAGTTCTGCCTTGCCAAATCTTGGTGTTTCTTATATGCTTCTAAAAATCCTACTTCATCAACAATTAAATTATTTTCTTGAGCCAACTGTTTTGTAATATCCAAAGGAAAACCATAAGTCTCATAAAGTCTAAATGCTGTTTTCCCAGAAATAAAATTATCCTCTTTGTAATTTTTATTTAAGCTTTTCATATACTCATTCTTTCTTTTCAAGCCATCCAGTACTTTTTGAAATTCTTTTTGCCCCAATTGTAATGTTTTTTCAAACTTTTGTTCTTCAGTATTTAATTCATCAATTATTCTTCGCCTGTTTCTAAAAAATTCTGGATAAAAATCTTTAAAATATTCAATGTATTCATCCGCTATCTCCCCTAAATGTCCAATGCCAATTCCCAACTTTCTTAAATTTAAAATAGATCTTCGGATTAATCTCCTTAACACATATCCAGCATCGGTATTAGATGGTGTAACAACAACATCATCTCCTAAAATTGCAGTAGCGGCTCTAATGTGATCTGCAATTATTCTAAAACTTCTAATTTTTTCATCGTTCGCCTCTTTATATTTCAGCCCGCTCAATCCTTCAATCTTTTTAATTGCACCCAAAAACAATTCCGTATCATATACAGAGTTCACATTATTCACAATACAAAGAACGCGTTCCAATCCCATTCCTGTATCCACATTTTTTTGGCTTAATACAACTGGACTTGCATCTGCAGTAATTTTTCTATACTGCATAAATACATCATTCCAAATTTCCAAATATTTACCACAAGAACATGATGGGTTACAATTTTCTCCACAACTAGGTTTCCCTGTGTCTACAAACATTTCAGTACAAGGTCCACAAGGCCCAGTCCCAGATCCTAAAATCCACCAATTGTCTTTTAATAGAAAAATTTTACCGTCTCTAACTCCCAAACTTTTCCACAAAGTTTCGGTTTCAACGTCTTTTGAAACATATTCATCTCCAGCAAAAACAGTAACTGCAATTTTTCCCTTGTTTATACCCAAAAATTGAGGGCTAGTTAGAAATTCAAAACTCCATTTTATCATTTCTTCCTTAAAGTAATCTCCCAAGGACCAATTTCCCAACATCTCAAAAAATGTTAAATGACTTTCATCCCCAACTTCATCAATATCACCAGTCCTAATACATTTTTGAACATCGCATAATCTTTTGCCCATAGGATGCTTTTCTCCAAGCAAATATGGCACCAAAGGATGCATTCCTGCCGTTGTAAACAAAACAGATGGATCGTTTTCTGGTACAACAGATGAAGAAGCAATGCGCTTATGCCCACGGTCAATAAAAAATTTAAACCACATTTCTTTTAATTGCTTTGCCGTTAACACTAATCTTCATCTCCAAAAATATTTTTGATTTCTTGCTCAATTTCACTTGGTATTTCTTCTTGATTTATAGGCGCTGGCGGAGCATTCCTAATTGCACTTCCAATATCTGAATCTTTTAGTTGGTTTACAAAAGATAATGTTGAGCCTTTCCATGTTAAATATACACTACCTAATTGTCCATTTCTGTGTTTCGCAATAATGAGTTCAACGCTCATGTTATCATTATCTATTTCTTTACCACTCGCTTGATCGTACATTTCTTTTTTATGTATAAAAATTACCATATCAGCATCTTGCTCAATAGATCCAGATTCTCTTAAATCGCTCAATACCGGCCTGTGTCCAGTTCTATTTTCAACAGCTCTTGATAACTGGCTCAAAACAATTACTGGCACATTTAATTCCTTTGCCAATATTTTGAGTTTTCGAGAAATTTCTGAAATTTCTTGTTGCCTATTTTCATTTTTATTTGAATCTCCACTCATTAACTGCAAATAATCTATAACCACTAAATCGAGACCTTTCTCTCTTTTAATCTTTCGACATTTAGACAAAATTTGCGCGGGCGTGTTTAATGAAGAATCATCAATATAAATTCCAGCGGATTTTAATTTTTTTAATGCGCCATATAATTTTGTCCACTCTGCAGCCGTCAATTCACCTTTTAGGGCTTTTGACATAGAAACACTAGCAAGAGAACAAAGCATTCTTTGAACGAGTTGAACCTTGGGCATCTCCAAAGAAAAGACCGCCACTTTTGCATTTTTCTCAATTGCAGCATGCGTGGCAATATTCATAGTTAATGCTGTTTTTCCAATGCCAGGCCTTGCCGCCACAAATATTAAATCACTTTTTTGCAATCCATTAGTTATATCATCAAGTGCAAAAAATCCAGTTGACAAGCCTTGCAGAGAAGAAACATCTTTTTGAATAGTTTCAAATTTTGATAATACAACATCAAGAGTTTCATCTATTTGCTCTAAATCGCTATTGCGTTCATTTTCTGCCAAAGAAAAAATTAAACTTTCGGCATAAGCTAATGCATCTTTTTCATCAGAATCGTAAGCCTTCTTTATTATTTTTTCTGCCGAAGAAATTAAATCTCTCAACAAAGAATTTTTCTTTACAATCCTTTTATATGCTAAAAAGTTTGCGGCAGATGGCACTACCATGCTTAAAGTTGCTAAATATGAAGTTCCACCAATAGTCTGAAACTGATCTCGCTTTTCTAATTCTTCTGTTAAGGTAACAAAATCTATTGGCAAATTTTTGTCAAAGATCTCTCTCATCGCAGAAAAAATCATTTGGTGAATTTCAGAATAAAAATCCTTTTCAACAACACTTCCAAATAAGTCAAAAGCAACTTCTCCTGACAATAAAACACAACCTAACACTGCTTGTTCCGCTTCTAAATTATGCGGAGCCATATTTATTCTTTTCTCTTTGGACATATAGTTTTTGCCTCTTTCTCTTTTGATTATAAACCACAAACAAAAACTAGTCAAGAAAAAGTACAAAAAGACTATAAAACTAAATTTCTTAATTCTTCATTTGAAAAAATTGGAGAATTTAAAAACTCCAATATAGTTATGTTTAACCCATAGCAAATTTTATACAAAAGTTCCACCGAGGGTCTTTTTGCATTTCCGGTATAAATATTTTTTATAGACGACAATGGCACGCGGGCTCTTTTTGCTAGGGTATAAAGACTAATTTTTTTTAATTTTAGAAATTCATTTAATCTAGTTGCAACGAGCGTACCAATTGTCTGCATAAAACCTCACCTCTACAATCTAATAACACAATATAATGCCCTTTTCGAGAGCATAATACGATGTCAATCCTCGCATTGGTAAAATATGAATATTATCAAATCCCAGTTTGTTTAATTCTTGTTCAATATATTTAGCGTCGTCATAGTCTTCGCAATGTGTAATAATTATTTTTTGAGACTTATTTTTACATTCCTCATTAACCATTTTAATTAGTTTTTGAAAAGCGTTTCTGGGCCCCATTAATTTAAATGCTATTTTAATATCTCCGTCTACCGCTCTGCATAATGGTCTAATTAAAAGTGTACTAGCAATAAATCCAGCAACATGGCTCATTCTGCCATTTGCAACCAGGTTATCAAATTTTTGTAATATAAAAAACAAAGTTCTCTGATCCCTAAATTTGTTTATTTCTTCAACTATTTGATTGTAACTTTTCCCCTCTTCAATTAAACGAACTAGTTCTTCAACAATTAAGTACATAACGCCCGAGGTAGCCTTTGAATCTATTACGCAAACATTTTCAGGTTTCGAATAAGAATTTTTCGCAACCATCGCACTATTATAACAACCTGATAGTTTTTGTGTAATTGTGATAATAAATGTATAATCAGCATTATTCAATTCTTTCAAAAAAAGCTCTGGAGATGGGCAAGCCGAACTTGTTTTTCCTTTAAATGCATGCATTGCTTTTAACATATTATTTGCATCTAATTTATCATCATCAACAAATTCTTGCTCTCCAACTAATATTGATAGCGGAATAACTTTATATATCACATTTTTATTTTTAAACGATGCTTCTGGAAAATCGCCAGAAGAGTCACACAATATTTGATATTTCATAACTTCTCCTTGATTAAACAATAACACTTTTATTTAAGTTTTCAAAGCACTTTAACTATATAAATACAATCAAAAAGTTTTTTATAGCAAATTATTACAAAAAATTACACCTTCCCTATCTCAATTTTTTTTAACAACATTTGTTCAATAAAATATGCCACTCCGTCTTCCTCATTAGATAGCGTCACATATTGACTTTGATCTAATAACTCTTTTGTAGAATTTTTCATAGCAACTCCGTAATCAACATTTTGAAAAGTCATGAAATCGCTAATTTCATCACCAAATGCAATAACCTTTTCCCCTTTACACTTTAAACTTTTTAATATTTTTTGCAATCCATACCACTTATTTGTATTCTTTGGCAACAAAGAACAAAAAAAGCCTTCTCTCCCAAACTTAACATCAAGGTCGTAATCGTCTGCTATTTCTTTAGCTTTTTTTCTGTTCTCCGGGGTGTCTTCCAGTTCAAATATTAATTTTAACGGATTATACTTTAAAATTTCGTTTTCGGAAACAACAACACCACCAAATCTTTTTGCTATTGGATCGGTTCCAAACCCTCCTTCAACACACTCTATTCCAATCCATCCATTATATAAATCTTTAAATCTTAAAATTAAACCTGCCAACGCGTTACATTCCAATGCCTTTGAAAATAAGATTTTTCCTTTTGCGTCCACAACTAGGTTCCCATAAAAACAATTTATATAATCAGCATGAATCTTTTCTGCATAATCCTTTGTTCTAACATAACTTCTTGCGGAATTGATAATAATTTTATAACCACAATCCTTGCACTTCTTTAAAACCTTTAAAGTATAATCTGAAATTGACCCATCTTCTTTTAATAGTGTATGGTCTAAATCAATAACAATTATCATAATATTCTCCTATAGTTTTTCAGCAATTTCCCAAGCTCCCCACACCACAGTTCTCAAATTTCCAACTTCTTTTGCATCTCCAACAACATGAATCTTTTTTTGTTCTTTAAATAATGGATTTGGTGTATATCCAATTGCCGTTATCACGCTGTCTGCCTCTACTT